>CALSAT010000166.1:0-7954 GCA_943372905.1 Bacteroides fragilis
AAGGCTGAAGCACCATCTCGCTTACCACACCACTTACGGGTTGCTGACACAGGAACCAGATGGCTTTCGCCGCCTCCTCTGCCTGTATCATTTTATCCCGCTGCACCCGCAGGTCTATAGTATCCCAAAAGGGAGAATCAATGCCGCCCATAAAAATATTGGTGATGCGGATATCAGTCCTTTTCAATTCTTCCCGGATGCTTTGCATCATACCCACCAGTCCGTATTTACTGGCGCTGTAGGCAGCCGCGCCGGCCATTGGCACTTTGCCCAACACTCCGGGTATATTTATAATGAGTCCTTTTTTCACCTCCTTCATAGCAGGCAAAAAGGTTTTCACTAATAAGAAAGGACCGTAAAGATTATAGTTTATGGTACGCAGGAAATCTGTTTCCGTAAGAGCTTCCATCGGTTTGATGATACCGATACCTGCTGCGTTCACCAGGATATCAATAGCAGGGAATACTGCGAAAAATTTATCCCGGAGGGTAGCTATTTCTTCAGGGTTTGAGATATCCGCCGCAAAATATCTGTCGGCCGGCAATCCCATTTCAGTTGCAATAGTTTGTAATTTTTCGGGGTTTCTGCCCGTCAGGAAAATATTAGCGCCGCTGCCTGCCAGCAGCCTGGCCGTTCTGCTGCCTATTCCACCGGTGGCGCCTGTTACCAGCACATTTTTACCCTTTACTGATTCCATAGAATGAGTTTCCAATGCAACAAAGCAAAAGGATATTTGTTGAGCTGCTAATGAATAAAACGCATAGTGTTACTTTGATCTTCCCGCACCAGTTGTTTGGGCAACATCCGGCGGTACACAACAGCCGGCCTGTGTGGCTGATGGAGGAAATACTTTTCTTTAAGCAATACAATTTCCACAAACAGAAATTAGTGTTGCACAGGGCATCTATGAAAAGCTATGCAGCACAGCTTCAAAAGAAAAAAGTGAAGGTTAGCTATGCAGAAGCAGTAGATGCGTTCGCTGATGTCAGGTTGCTCATCGCAGAGCTGGCAAAACAAGAGGTGACAGAAATTCATTATGCAGATACGGTTGACAATTGGCTGGAGAAAAGAATACAAACCACAGCGGCAAAGCATGCCATTAAACTGATCAGGTACCCCTCACCCAATTTTCTGAACCAGCCGGAAGACGTACAGGAGTATTTTGATAAAAGAAAGAAATATTTCCAAACTGACTTCTATACCTGGCAAAGAAAGCAAAGAAAGATACTGCTGGAACCGAACGGGCAACCACTGGGGGGCAAATGGACCTTTGATACAGAAAACAGGTCCAGGTTCCCCAGGCACCAGACGTTGCCGAACATTTCCATCCCTCCAGATAACAATTTTGTAAAGGAAGCGAAAGCATACATCGATCAGCACTTCAGCACCAACTATGGGGAGATGACCAATTTCATTTATCCTGTCGATCATATCACCGCCGAACAATGGCTGGATGAATTCCTGCAAAACCGTTTCGCCAGGTTTGGCATTTACGAAGATGCGATGGTAGCCAATGAGCACTTCCTTTATCACTCGGTGCTGACCCCTATGCTCAATATAGGATTGTTGCAGCCCGGGCAGATCATTGATAAAGCCATTGCAGCAGCAGTGGTGCATGAAGTCCCTCTCAATTCACTGGAAGGATTTATCCGGCAGGTAATGGGCTGGCGGGAATTCGTCCGCCTTGTGTACATACGGGAAGGAAGTAAACAGCGCCGTACCAATTACTGGGGCTTTACCCGCAAAATTCCGGCAAGCTTCTGGAGTGGCACCACAGGTATATTACCAGTGGACACGGTAATAAAAAAAGTATTAAAAACCGGGTATTCACATCATATTGAACGGTTGATGGTGTTAGGCAATTTCATGCTCCTTTGCGAATTTGATCCTGATGAAGTGTACCGCTGGTTCATGGAACTATATGCAGACAGCTACGATTGGGTGATGGTGCCGAATGTGTACGGTATGACACAATTTGCAGACGGCGGATTAATGACCACCAAACCCTACATAAGCGGCAGTAACTACCTGCTCAAAATGGGAGACTGGCCAAAGAAACAGGACGGGCAAGAGAGCGACTGGACAGCTATTTGGGACAGTCTGTTCTGGCGCTTCATGCATGTTCACCGTTCTTTCTTTTTATCTAATCCCCGCCTGGGTATGCTGATTGGTACATTCGACAAAATGAGTTCGGAAAAAAGAAATACATATTTAGCAACTGCTGCGCAATTCCTGGAACGCTTAGATCATGAAACAAAAAAAGAAAGCTGATCTTCCTCAAAAGATCTGTATTGTTTGCAACAGGCCTTTTAGCTGGCGGAAAAAGTGGCAAAAGGTTTGGACCGAAGTAAAATATTGCAGTGAAAGATGTGCCCGGAACTCTTCCAATAGTAACCGAAAGAATAATATCAGCGCTTGCTGATCTTGTTGCCTGAGATGGCCCTTTGCCTGCTGCATTTAAATCGGGCCACTGCCTGCGTCCTTAGTTGCGCATGTTTAGTATACCTGCCTGTCATTCTTTTTCTCCATAAGAGAAAACTGCTGCGCTTCATATTGTTTCTCATCAGCAAGACCACCTCCTTTTCTTTCAACCCAAACTGAAACTCAATTGCTTCAAAAGGGGTACGGTCTTCCCAGGCCATCTCAATGATCCGGTCTGCCTGCGACTCTGTTAAAGAAATACTCTTACCCTTCATAAAATCCTAAACAAATTAAATTGCCATTTTACAACACAACCAATAACCCGCAAAACTGTTATTGTGTTCATGAACTTTTTTTCTTCCTACAAAACCGTGCTGGACAGGCTGGATGCCATTGATCCGCTGGGTTACGGCAAAACAAGAAATTTTATTTCCGGCGATGTAACTCATTTGTCGCCTTACATTTCAAGAGGAGTCATCTCTGCCAAACAGGTACTGGAAACAGTGCTTGACAAAGGATATAAGATCGGTGAGATTGAGAAATTTATCCAGCAACTGGCCTGGAGGGAATATTTTCAACGGGTATGGCAGCATGTTGGGGATGACTTGTTTGACGACATTCGCTTGCGTTACACCGGGATAAAACATCATCATATACCAGTTGCCTTGGTGAATGCAGCTACCGGCATCAAAGCGGTAGACGGGGCCATCGCTACCCTGTATGAAACTGGCTATATGCACAATCATACCCGCATGTACACCGCCAGCATTGCCTGCAATGTTGGTAAAGCACATTGGCAAATGCCTTCCCAATGGATGTATTACCATTTGCTCGATGGCGACCTGGCCAGCAACACCTGCAGTTGGCAGTGGGTGGCCGGCACATTTTCATCGAAGCAATATTTCTGCAACCAGGAAAATATTAATAAGTATTCCGGCTTCATTCAAAACGGGACCTTTCTTGATAAAACATATGAAGAACTTCCGCTGATGGATATACCGGGTGAGTTGCGCCCCACCACCACCCTTCAATTAAAAACTAAACTGCCGGAGAAGATACTTCCGCACACAGATCCTTCTCTTCCCTTATTGCTTTATACATCCTATAATCTTGATCCGCTGTGGCGAAAAGATATAAAGGCTAACCGGGTATTATTATTGGAACCATCACATTTCCGCCAGTTTCCGGTCAGTGAAAAGGTGATTGATTTTATATTGCACCAGGCAAATCAAATAGAAGGGCTACAGGTTTTTACCGGCGAAGTGAACGAAATACCCGGCCTGCAACAATTTCCTGCTATCTGTTCCAAAGAACATCCTGCTTTTATCCATTTCCCCGGCATCAAGGAGGAAAGGGACTGGATATTTCCGGAGATAAAAGGATCTTTCAATTCCTTTTTTAGTTTTTGGAAAAAATGTGAACAAGACCTTCGAAAAAGGGAAAATCTAATTCCTGTATCACAAAGAGCATGAGCCGCACCGCTATGTTATCTATCTTTGACGGATAACAAAAAGACAGAAACTAATGGAACCGAAAAAAGCGGCTGAAACTCTCACTATCATGACCGAACTGGTATTGCCAAATGACACCAATGTGTTTGGCAACCTGATGGGCGGTCGCCTGATGTACTGGATGGATATTGCCGCCGCCTTATCTGCGCACCGGCATTGCAATGCTCCGGTGGTAACAGCCTCTGTGGATAATATTTCTTTTGAAAACCCTATCAAATTGGGCAACGTGGTGCACATTGAAGCAATGGTTACAAGAGCTTTTAATTCTTCGATGGAGGTGCACCTGAAAGTATGGGGAGAAGACCTGACCCAGCAATACAAATACAAAAGCAACGAAGCCTATTATACATTCGTGGCGCTGGACCCCAACCGCAAGCCCCGGCCTGTACCTCAACTTATTCCTGAAACAGAGGATGAGAAAAAACTCTTTGATGGTGCACTCAGAAGAAGGCAACTGCGGCTGATACTGGGTGGAAAAATGAAACCCGACGATGCGGCTGAATTGAAAGCCCTTTTTACCAACTATTAAAAGATTCTTTATTTATCAGTCGTCTGCCAGTGATGGCGGCCCATCATCATATACTTCTTACTTTGCTCAATTGAATCCATTATTTGCGCAAGGATGATCTCCGAAGGCGCTTCGTAATCAATTACCAGCGGTTCCTTGAAGTGAACAGAAAGCAATGACCCTTTCTTTTTGAACTTAAGCCCTTTCTTATTAAAAGCCCGCCAAAAGCCGCTGATCACTACCGGGATAACGATGGGTTTCATTTGTTTAATTATCAATGCGGTGCCTTTTCTACCCGGAGCAAATGGTTTCGTAGTGCCCTGCGGAAAAGTGATCACCCAATTGTTTTCCAATGCCCTGGTGATCTTTCGGGTGTCAGAAGGGTCCAGCCCTCTCCTCACCTCCTTGCCTTCTGTGCGCCAGGTACGTTTTACTGTCAGTCCGCCCGCCAATAAAAAAAGGCGGCTGATAAAACTGCCTTTCATGGTTTCCTCTGCGGCTACATAGTTCACCCTTGTAAAAGGGTTCAGTAAATAATAAGGAATGCCAAGACGGTTCATCTTACCCCATTTCACCGCACAAAAGATGTGCAGAAAGGTGATGACGTCAGCAAAGTAGGTTTGATGATTACTGACAAACAATACGTTCTTTCTTGGTAATTTCTTCAGGTGTTCCGTACCGGTGATGCTTAACTTATTCACCATAGCAAGGCCCGGATAGGAAAATAATCCTACAAAAAAGTAAACTACCTTTCTTACCGGGTGGAAATTCTTCAGTCTTTCGCCTATGCTTGCCATGTGATCGTTTTATACAATCTAACAAGGCCCAAATTAAGAAATTGTATAGTAATGAAAAGGCAGAAATGTTTTCTTCTGGTAAAATAAATGGCGAGTAAGAGAAAAGCTGCACATCCTCATTTTTTGTGCCGGCGTGATGAACCAAATGAAAGTTTTACTTCACCAATCGTTCCACAAAGCTTTGCAGGGAGTGCTTGTCTGTGACCCGGACAAAATAAATCCCGGAGGCCAGCCGTTCCATTCCGCTGATGGAAAGCTGATTTAACCCGCGGCTTATTTCAAAGTTTCCTTGCCATACGATGTGCCCTGCATTATCTGCAAGTTGAACATCAACCTGTGAATTGGCAGTGCCGTTGTAGCTGATCCTGATCTCGTTTACAAAAGGATTAGGCCAGGCCCGGATACCTGCTATCTTGTTCAGCCGGATGGGGGCCACATTGGAATAGGCAGAACGTCTGAAATTATCTTCTGCCCTGATGCGATAATATACCACACTGTATGACAATACAGAAAGTACATCTGTGGAGACATAATAAGTAGTGGGTGTATTAACAGGGCCCGTTACTGCCACTGTTGCAATATCTGTATAGTTGATACCGTCAACACTTCTTTCCACCACGAAATGGTGGGTGTTCATTTCATTCTCTGCCACGAACTTAAGTGATACGGCCGATCCGCTGAGTAAGGAGGTGAGGTGAAACGTATGGAGGGGCAATGTGCCTATTGAAGCGTTGATCAACCCTGCATCAACATTGGTCATGGCCTGCCCCGGCAGCAGTGTGAATACAGGAGTTTTTCCAGTGGACTCACTTACATCGCTGTTTCCTGTATCACTCATAGTGCCAGATCTGGGAGAGAACCTGTATCCCGTTGGCAACCTGAACCAAACCTGGTAAGAGCTGCCGCTAATGCCTGTTTCTACATTTGCAAAACTGTAATTTCCAAAAGCATCCGTAACCGTAGTGCTTATTATAACGCCTGAAGCATCCTGCAATACTATCTGGGCCCCTTCAAAACCGGGCTCGCCGCTGTCCTGCAATCCATTGCCGTTCCTGTCAAGCCATAACAGATCGCCGATAGAGCCATTGGAAAATGCTGAAGAAGTATTACCTGCTGCATTCACCGTTATAGTGCTTAACAGTTGCAGCAGCACCAAAAGGAGTATGGTATGCAGTGATAGCCGGGAAGTGTTCAACTTTGCCATAAGTACAGTAGTTTTTTCGGGTAAAAATTAAATACCAGCCACATAAACTTTGTACCGCTGTGATCAAACAGCATTACATAACTATTGCTGATAAAAATGAGAAAGCCTTTAACAGGAGATTGTACTTAGATGGTAATTCAGAGGAAACGGAATGGGGTAGTTGAATTATTCAGTAAATGTAGAAAACGATTCCGGGAATTCAAATAGGTAAATGAAAAAAATACGTTAGTAAATATACGTTAGCCTTAAGCAGGTTTACAGCCCGGCATCGACGCAGAACAAAAAAAAGGCCTCCCTTGCGGGAGGCCATTACCAGTTGTAAAATTTTGAGCAAAAAACAACTGATACTAAGTTAATATGATATAAAGCACTTGCTCGGGTGCTGTATTGAACCGTATTACTGTAATACCACTTTATCGCTGAACAATACTTCGCTGTTATCGATATTACGTACTCTTACTATATAGCTGCCTGTTGCAAGGCTGTTCCTGTTCACCGTTACATACTGAACACCATAAGTAATGGTCGCTCTTTGTGTGATCACTTCCTGGCCAGCCTGGTTATACATGCTGATCACATAGTTTCCTTTTGCGTTGGAGAACTCAAGGTTCACCTGGCTTGCTGCTGGGTTAGGGAACATTCTCACAGATTTGATGCTTCCTGCTTTGCGAACCATTGCGATATTGCTATAGCTGAAACGGCCATCTGTATCTACCAGTTTTAAACGGTAGTAGTAAACACTAGCAGTCATATTAGCATCTACGTCGTCATAGTTCAACTCCGTAGCGCTGTTTCCGGCTGCATTCTTGATTGCGATTACGCTGAAGTTTCTGCCATCAGTGCTTCTTTCGATCTCAAAACGATCGCTGTTCACTTCTGACTGTGTTTTCCATTTCAGCAGTACATCATTACCATTCAGCACGGCATTCAGGTTTACACCGGTAGCAGGCAGGGTAACTAATGAAGCTGGTTCAGTAGAAGCAGATATCCACCAGATATCACCGGTAAAAGGATTCCTGTTACCACCAGCCACATTCGCCTGTACAGTAGACCATGGGAATTGTGAACTATTGCTTCCTCTCAGGTAAACCCGCAACACAATTGTTTTAACAGTACCGTCGATACGGAAGCTGCCTGAAGCTGCACCGATGTCGTTGAACAAGCCACCTACAGTATTTACAGAAGCGCCATTAGGTGTCGTCGCATTGTTCAAAATATTGCTGCCGGAAACAGAGAAGAACTGGTTGCCTGACATTCTTGTCAGCGGAAGGCCTGGTTGTACTTCCAGCTCTGTGCTGAAGAAAGAACCTCTCCATTGTGCCGGATCATTTACGTTAGTACCTGTGGTTGGGAAATACCTGTAAGAACCACCCAACCCTGCAATATGAATAACGGGATTAGTTACGAATCGGTTGAAAGTGATCACCACATTACCATAATAATAACGGGTAGTGGAATTATGTACCGCTGGTCCTCCTGGTTGATCAAATAACACCTGTGCTGCTGTAAATAC
>CALSAT010000167.1:0-7947 GCA_943372905.1 Bacteroides fragilis
CTATTTCCAGAATTGGAACAGTGTCATTTGAAAGAATTTCCAACGACAGTGTTCAAATAAAAGGACTCAGCATAGTACCATCTTCATTTGTAAACCAGTTTGAGTATTACGGTGGAAATTTTAACACGAATAAATTTTCTATATCCAGGTCGAAAGAGTCAAATAATTTTGAGATAATTGATGATCAGACTGTTTTCAATACAATTCAAGTTCCCTTTTCTAACCATGGAATAGGAACAGCTGCAGAGCTACTGGCAGATTCCATTAATTTGTCGGAAATAGGTATTACTGGTGATCGCTATCCTTTATATAACTATGGACGTTTTTCTAAGAAAGAATATACAACCATCCACTCCCAACCCACCGACTCCCTCCTCAAACCGATGATGCACCGCAGCGATAATTTCTTTGCAGAGCAGTCTTTATTAATGGTCAGCAATGAAATGCTGGGTTTCATGAATGATGAAAATATCATTGATACTTTACTTAAAACAGACTTCAAAGACCTGCCGCAAAAACCCCGCTGGGCCGACGGCTCCGGCCTCAGCCGCTATAATTTATTCACCCCGCAGGATTTCGTTTTCATTCTTAACAAAATGAAGAATGAATTCGGTATGGAACGCCTCAAAGTTATTTTGCCCACGGGCGGCGAAGGCACTATCAGCAGCTACTACAAAGCCGACAGTGGCTACATCTATGGCAAAACCGGCACCCTTTCCGGCGTAGTGGCCTTCAGCGGTTTTTTATATACTAAGAAAGGTAAATTGCTTATTTTCTCCACGCTGGTCAATAATCACCGGGCCTCAGCTACTGATGTGAGAAGGGCGGTGGAAAAATTTATACAGGGAATCAGGGAAAAGTTCTAAGCGATAAGTTATATGATATAACCCATATGAACGTATCACTAACATTTATCAACTACAACTCATTTCCCAAACATCTTCTCCAATTGCTCCTGCTTAAATTCCAAATATATGGGATTACCATCTGGTGTTGTATTGGATTGTTCGCAGGCAAACAGATCTGTTATTAACTGGCGGATTTCCCTTTCCGTCAGTCTAACACCTGTTTTAATAGCCTGCTGCCTGGCCAGGGAGCGAATGAGTTTTTCCCGCCTGGAAAATTTAACATCGCTGCTGAAATGTTTGTATTGCTCCAGTAATATATCAATGATATGTTTTTCATTACCATGTTCCACATCGGCTGGAGTGCCTTGTATCACAAAAGTGTTTTTGCCAAAAGGCTCTATTATATAGCCAAGTTGCTGAAGGTCCGGGATGATCTCTTCCATCACGGCAGCATCGGCAGGAGGTAGCTCCAGTGTGGCCGGGAACATACTGCGCTGCGACGCCATTGGCTTTTCTTTGCTGGCAGCAGACAGTTGCTCATATAATACTCTTTCATGTGCCGCCTGTTGGTGAATAAGCAGAAACCCGTTTGCAGAAGGCAGGGTGATATAGGTGTTCAGTAACTGGGTGAGTTCGAAATCAGTTGCGAGTTGTGGGTTATGGGTTACGGGTGGGTCGGTTAGTGGGCTGTCTGGCTCCGGGCTCCGGGCTCCGGACTTCGGACTTTCATAGAAGTCTCTCCAGTGTTTCAATTCACTCTTGTCGCTTTTCTCAATAAAATGCGCCTGATTTTTCTGGGTAAAACCCTTAAAAATAGAACCAGATGCAGCAGCGGCTTTTCTTTCTTCAGTAAAAGGCTGCTGAATGGAGGACAAATGCTGAATAGAAGCATCGAGATCAAAATCCAATGTTGGCGTAACGCTGAATTGCGCCAGTGCATGCTTTACCGCCGCCTGTACAAAAGCATAGATGATCTTTTCGTCTTCAAATTTTATTTCCTGTTTGGTAGGATGCACATTCACATCCACTACCGCCGGGTCCAGATCGATAAAGAGTACATACATGGGGAAATTGTCAGGGGGGATCATTTCCTGGTATGCACTCATCACCGCATGGTTCAGGTAGGGGCTTTTGATAAACCGGTTATTTACAAAAAAATACTGATCGCCTCTTGTTTTTTTGGCTGTTTCTGGCTTTCCTGCAAAGCCATAGATGTTCATATAGTCCGTATCTTCTTTTACCGTAACGAGCCTGGCATTGTAATTATTTCCGAGCAATTGTACGATGCGTTGTTTCAAACTGCCTGCTTCCAGATGAAATAATTGCTGGTTATTAGCCGTCAGTGTAAATAGAATTTCTGGAAACGACATCGCCACCCGGGTAAATTCATCCACTATATGGCGCATCTCGGCTGCATTGCTTTTCAAGAAATTCCTGCGGGCAGGCACATTGAAGAATAAATTCTTCATGGCGATGCTGGTACCAACCGGTGCGGCTACCGGTTCTTGTCTTTTTACAGCACTGTTCTCTACTTCTATGTAAACGCCTGTTTCATCCTCTGTTCGTTTGGTCTTCAACTCCACCTGAGCTACAGCAGCAATGGAGGCAAGTGCTTCACCACGGAAACCCATGGTACGTATATGAAAGAGATCGTCAATACTCTTTATTTTAGAGGTAGCATGACGCTCAAAACTCATCCGGGCATCCGTTTCACTCATACCGCTGCCGTTATCAATTACCTGTAAAAGTGATTTACCAGCATCGTTGATGATGAGTTTGATCTCGGTGGCACCGGCATCCACTGCGTTTTCCAGCAATTCCTTGACGGCGCTGGCCGGCCGCTGAATTACTTCTCCTGCGGCTATCTGGTTAGCAATGTTATCTGGTAAAAGAGTGATCTTATCTGGCACAAAATCAGGTTTAGCCGTCAAAAATAGTGAATTGATTTTTAAGCAAGTCTTGGCGAAACCTTTCCATCAAAAGGTTTATTTTTAGTACTTCTTTAAATGCTATAACACTTACAGGATGAGACTAATAAAAGCGGTATTATGCCTTTCGTTGTCTATACCCCTGATTGCTTCAGCACAGTATAAAAGCAAGCTGGATAAAAATCAGTGGGTGGACAGTGTGTTCAACAGTCTGAATGAGGATGAGAAGATCGCCCAACTGATGGTGATAAGGGCCCATTCTAACCTGGGCGCCGACCATATAGCCAAAGTAACGAATGACATTAAACAGTATAATGTCGGGGCTTTGTGTTTTTTCCAGGGAGGACCGGTGCGGCAGGCCAATCTTACCAATTTTTATCAAAGCATTGCTAAAACCCCCCTGATGGTAACCATCGACGGTGAATGGGGGTTGGGTATGCGGCTGGACAGTGTGACAAAATTTCCTTTTCAGTTGACAATGGGTGCTATTAATGATGAGAACCTGGTATATCGTACGGGTCTCGCTATTGGCGAACAATGCAAGCGATTAGGCGTACATGTGAACTATGCGCCGGTGGTGGATATTAATAACAATCCCGATAACCCGGTGATTGGCTATCGTTCCTTTGGTGAGGATAAAGATAAGGTCTCCTTGTTTGGCGTGGCTATGATGAAAGGAATGCAGGATGCAGGTATTATGGCATGTGCCAAACATTTTCCTGGTCATGGGGATGTATCAGTGGATTCACATTATGATCTGCCTGTAATTAATAAAGACATGACGGCGCTGGATTCTATGGAGCTCGTTCCGTTTAAAGCCGTGTTTGATGCGGGTATCGGTAGTGTGATGATCGCACATCTGTACATCCCTGCTATTGATAATACTGCTAACAGGGCTACTTCTATTTCAAAAGCTAATGTTACGGATCTGCTCAGAAACAGCCTGCACTATAATGGGCTCACGTTTACTGATGCATTGGAGATGAAAGGAGTAACCAAGTTCTTCCCCGGGGGAACAATTTCTGTAGAAGCACTCATAGCGGGCAACGATATGCTTTGTTTACCGGCCAGTGTACCAGAATCTATAGAGGCTATTAAGAAAGCAATTACAGAGCGAAAACTGACCTGGGAAGATATTAACGCCAAACTGAGAAAGGTACTGGCGGCCAAGTATAAACTGGGATTGACACAAACACAGTATGTGGATACCAGAAATCTGCTTGCAGAACTCAACGCTAAAACTGATGCTATCCGGGATGAAATAGCCCGGCATAGTATTACATTGTTAACAGAAGCTAAGAATACAGCATCAAGAACCGACTATGCCACCATTCCTCTACATGCTGCCCGCAGCTATGCAGGTGAAAAGGTAAAACCAGGCAAAATTGCCTATGTGGGGATCGGCGTGACCGAACTTACAGCATTCGGAAAACGGGTATATGATGATTTTGATGCAAATACTTTTCTTTTTTCTTATAAAGACGGACAGGAGAAAGCTGCTGAAATACTCAAAGAGGTAAAAAAGGATGGTAAGTATGATGCAATTATCATAGGTATACACAACTATGCTAATAAGCCAATGGATAATTTTGGTTTTAGTCCTGATGCACTAAAGCTTTATAAAGAGCTGAATTTTATTAAAACCATCACTTTTACGTTTGGTAATGTACTGGCGAATAAAAATTTTTGTGATGCATGGACACTGGTAGCCTGCTACCAGGACGATGCGATCACCCAACAGGCGGCTGCCGACCTGCTGGAAGGAAAGTTTTCAGCACAAGGACGACTGCCGGTATCAGTTTGCAGGTTTAAGTACGGTGCCGGTATTGTAAAAGCAGGTGTCCCGCCTTCTGAGGAGTTGGTAAAAAAAAAGCTAGCACAGATTGATTCAATTGCTTTGGAAGGCATAGCACAAAAAGCATTTCCAGGTTGTGTAGTGCTTGCTGCGCATAAAGGCACTATTATTTATCATAAGGCTTTTGGACAATATGAGTATGATTTTTCTCCGGCCATGAGCCCTGAAAGTATTTTTGACCTCGCTTCCGTGACCAAGATATCTGCCACCACTGTGTCGGTAATGAAACTATACGAAGAAGGGAAATTAGATCTGGGAAAAACACTTGGTGATTATTTACCCTGGACAAAAGGCACTAACAAATCCGGGTTAAACATTAAGGACATTTTGCTTCACCAGGCTGGCCTGGTCCCTTTTATAGCTTTTTATAAAGAAACAATAGATACCAATACAGGAACCCCTAACCCTGTTATTTATGCCAGCAAACCACAAAAAGGGTATGGCGTAAGAGTAGCCGAGAATATTTATATGCGCAATGACTGGACTGATACTATGTTCAGTCGTATCCTCAAAAGTCCATTAGGGCCAAAGAACAAGTATGTGTACAGCGATAATGATTTTATTTTTTTAGGAAAGATCATCGAAGAGATAACCGGGCAAACACTTGACCAGTACACCCAAAAAACCTTTTACAACCCGCTTGGCATGTTTTCCACGGGATTTAAGCCCCGTGGCCGCTTTCAACTGGAGTGCCTGGTGCCTACTGAAACAGAAAAACATTTTCGTCAGCAAACAACACGGGGCGATGTGCATGATGAAGGTGCCTCTATGTTTGGTGGAGTGGCCGGTCATGCTGGTTTATTCTCCAACGCATATGATTTATCATTGCTTTACCAGATGTTGCTGAATGGAGGAGAGCTAAATGGCAAACGATATTTAAAACCGGAGACTATTAAACTTTTTACTTCTTACGGAACGGAGATCAGCAGAAGAGGATTAGGTTTTGATAAGCCAGAAAAGGATAATGCTACCCGGAAAGAGCCTTACCCGTCTTTACTTGCTTCGCCCGAAACATTTGGTCATACCGGTTTTACCGGCACTTGCGTATGGGTAGATCCTGCTAATGAGCTGGTCTATATTTTTCTTTCTAACAGAGTGTATCCCACTAGAAATAATAGTAAACTTTCTCAATTACTTATAAGGGGAAGGATTCAAGACGCTATATACAGGGCGCTGGGAGTGGATATATAGGATAATAAAATAAAAAACCCCACCCGTTTCCGGGTGAGGTCTTTTGCAGTTAGCATCGGTCTTAGTGGTAAACCACCACTTTTTTGGCAGCTAATTCTCGTCCGCTGTTGTTCACGACTTTAAGAATATAAACGCCGGCTGTATAAGATTTGGCTGTAAGATCAATTACTATAGAGCTGTAAGCAAGCCTTGTAGTAAATGCCCTTTGGTAAATCAATTGACCAGCAGCGTTGAATACCATGATGGTAGCGGGTTCCCCGGTTTGATTATAATACCTGGCTTCAAAGAAGCCCCGGTTTGGATTAGGATACACCCATAAATTATCAGAAGGAGTACCAATGATCATAAAATCATTTGACCTAACTGTACAACCATTCGGATCAGTATATATCGTGTAGTAGGTGCCGATACCTTCGTCCACCGTGATGTTTGAAACAATAGCACTTGTATTGCCACCAGTCAATGGATTATTATTCAACCACCATGCAAAGCTTCCTCCGGTGGGGTTTACTGTAGCACTAAGTGTGGTTCGCTGTCCGGGAATAATGGATGAATAAGGTGCCGCACTAAGTGTAATGGTTGGCAATGGATTTACATACAAGGTGGCAGCACTAGAATTAACCACCGTACACAATCCAGTCAACACCACCCTGAACGTGTTGGTGTTCATTGCCAAGGTTGGATTACTAATGGTGTATGTAGAACTGGTGGCACCTGTTATATTATTCCAGGCGAGGCCACTCCATTGCTGCCATTGATAAGCAATAGGACCACTTGCATTCGGTGCAGTAGCTGCCGTAACACTAAAGGTGGTACTCGTTCCTGCACACACTGTTCTCGTAGTTGGTTGTGCGGAGATAACAGGCAGTTGTCCATCTAATACTGTTACAGTAAAGGAACAGTTTGTTGACACATTCGTAGCGGCATCAATAGCTCTCCAGGTAACAGTGGTAGTTCCAAGAAGAAATGCTGAGCCACTGGCCGGGCCCGATACTAATTGGGTGGTTACACCCGTACAGTTATCCGTAGCAGTAATGGTATAATTAACGATCGCTGTACAAGAACCAGCAGGTGTGGTGGCTGTAATATTCGGAGAGCAAGTGATAACCGGATTTTCCATATCTCTAACTGTTACCGTATAAGAACAAGTAGCAGAATTGCCGGCTGCATCTTTTACTGTGTAAGTAACAGTGGTTACACCTTTATTAAATAATCTTGTTCCTACATTATTTATTCCGGTGGCAGGAGATGCTCCTGTGGTAGCACCAGTGAGTGTCCAGGTCAATTCTGTAACCGCACCGTTATCAGCTCTAGGTGGGTTGGGTGTGGCTACGGTGCCTGCACAGATACCTGCATCTGTATTCGCCTGAATATTTGCCGGGCAAGAGATGGTTGGGTTCTCTGTATCATTCACTATAACGATAAAGGAACAAGAAGCGGTTCCGCATATATTGGTGGCTGTTACGGTCACCGTGGAAGTACCTACGTTAAATAAAGAACCACTTCCGTTTCCATTGCCGCTGCCGGTGGTGGCACCACTTAATGTATAAGTAAGGTTGGGTGCAGGTGCACCGGTAACGATTGTATTGTAGTTAACTGTAGTACCGCAAACGCCGGTTGTATTATTCGTAACAATATTAGCCGGGCATATAATAGTTGGCACTGCATTTACCAATACAGTAGCAATTATTGGAGCGCCATTACATCCATTAAATGTTGGAATGATCGTAAATGTTACTATGACGGGTGTGGTGGTGGTATTGAATAATGTACCTGTTATATCTCCGGTGCCGCTGGCAGCAATACCTGTTACAGTAGCCGTGTTATCTCTTGTCCAGCTATAAGTTACACCTACGTAGTTAGATGAAAGAACTATTGGTGTAATACTTCCAGAGCAAATGGTTTGGCTTGTTGGAGTAGCAGTTGCTACCGGTAAACTTTCATTAACAGTTACTATAACAGTAAACGGTGTACCCACACAACCACCCAAACTTGGGGTAACAGTAAACGTAACATTTACAGGTGCATTGGTGGTGTTTGTCAAGGTACCGCTGATATTACCTGCACCAACGCCGGGTATGCCGATTACACTGGTCAGGTTATCTCTTGTCCAGTTGAAGGTGAT
>CALSAT010000168.1:0-7931 GCA_943372905.1 Bacteroides fragilis
ATGGAAACCCGGCCTTTAACATGAAACTTTCAAATGACAGGGCCCTTTCTGTGAAGAAGTATTTATTGAAAAAAGGCATTGCAGAAAACCGGTTATTTGCTGAAGGGTTTGGCTCACAGTTTCCGGTGCTGGTGGATGGGGAACCAGTGGCAGATAGAACCAAAAACCGCCGGGTAGAGTTGCAACTGGCCAGGTAAGCTGATTCTTGCAAGGGCTGGTAGTTATCTTTATCTGCTTAAATCATGCATTTGTTTAACGCCAGAGGCAGATAATGCCCTGCTATTTACACAAGAAATTGCAGGCTGTATAATTGCTGTCTGTTGGGAAAAGAACTGTCACAAAAGACCGGAAACAACGAAGAAGGGTTACCACACGTCAAAAAAACGCTAAAGCTGCTCCCGCAGCAGCCTTTATTTGTGTAAAATGTATGAATGGTAATCATTATTTTTACGCCTACACCAATTTTGTAGTATAAAAACACACAAATGATAATGTTAATGAAACGAACCGCATTGCTTGCCATAAGCGGATTATTATCTCTTGCCGTACTGGCACAAAAAGATGAAGTTCCCAAAGGATGGCACATGCTCGACAAAGCTTCCACCGGTTATTATGGTATCAGTGTTGACAAAGCCTATGATTTTGTAAAAGCAAAAAAACTGAAAAGCAAAACAGTGATCGTGGCAGTAATTGATTCCGGAATTGACACCACCCACGAAGATCTTAAAAAGGTATTGTGGAGAAACCCAAAAGAAATACCGGGTAATGGTATTGATGATGATAAGAACGGCTATGTGGATGATATCCATGGCTGGAATTTCCTGGGGGGAAAAGATGATAATGTAGAACAGGATTCATATGAAGCAGCCAGGGTGTATCACCTGTATAAATCGAAGTTTGATGGTAAGGACATAAACCCTTCCACTCTTTCAAAAGATGAGGCTTTCGAATATGCCATGTGGAAACGTTCCGAAAAGGAAATTGTAGGCGAGAATAACAAAGAAAGCGCCATGGAATTGCTCTACATGAAAAAAGCCTATAATAATTGCCTGAAAAGCGACAGCATTCTCCGCAAAGCACTGGGAAAAGATAAATACACCGGTAAAGAACTAGGAGAGCTTAAATCCGATGATGCAGACGTAAAGAAAGCAAAGAATAACCTCTATGGTCTGATGTCGCAAAACGAAGCACTGGAAACCACTAACCAGGAATTCCTTGAAGGATTTGGCGATTATGTAAATGCTGAAATCAAGAAAGCAGATGCCGCCAACACTCCGCCCACGGCTTACCGTGCAAATGTGGTAAAAGACAATTATGAAGATTTCAATGATAAATTTTATGGTAATAATAATGTGATGGTAAGCAATAAGTCTGCCCTGCATGGCACCCACGTTTCGGGCATCATTGCGGCTTCCCGCAAAAACGGGGTGGGTATGGATGGTATTGCAGATAACGTTCGCATTATGAGTCTGCGTGCCGTACCAGATGGGGATGAGCATGACAAAGACATTGCGTTGGCTATCCGGTATGCAGTTGATAATGGGGCCCTGGTGATCAACATGAGCTTTGGTAAATCATTCTCGCCTGAGAAAAAATGGGTG
Source organism: Bacteroides fragilis (assembly GCA_943372905.1). Classification (GTDB taxonomy): domain Bacteria; phylum Bacteroidota; class Bacteroidia; order Chitinophagales; family Chitinophagaceae; genus JJ008. Next base: position 1,602 of record CALSAT010000168.1, read on the forward strand.
GATGAAGCGGTAAAATATGCCGAAAGCAAAGGAGTATTAATGGTACATGCCGCAGGTAATGATGCCAAGAACCTGGATACGACCTTCAATTATCCTTCTCCCCAGTTGCTGGATGGCACCAGGCCCAATAATTGGATCACTGTTGGCGCCAGCGGAGATCCTAAAGGTGGCGGATTGACTGCTAACTTCTCCAATTATGGTAAAAAAGAAGTGGATGTTTTTGCACCTGGTGTGAAAATATATGCAACGGTACCCGGAGGTAATGTATACCGCGACCTGCAGGGAACCAGTATGGCCTCGCCTGTGGTAGCTGGTCTTGCGGCGTTCCTCCTTGAGTACTATCCAAACCTTAGTGCCCGCCAGGTAAAGATGATCATTGAAAAATCTGCACAGAAACCTTCGGTGGATGTAAAGAATCCCGGTGATGATGAAATGGTTCCGCTTAGTGAACTCAGCCGTTCCGGTGGTATCATCAATGCATATGAAGCTATCAAACTGGCTTCAACTATTAAGGGAGAAAGAAAGCCTGCCCCCATAAAACCAAAAACAACAGTGGCGCCGAAGAAAAACGGTTAAGCTGTAAAGCAGAATAAATATTTAACCCCGGCAAAAATTCTAAACAATTGCCGGGGTTGTTTTTTTACTTTGTAAAATAAATACCGAACTTCCCCAACTAATCATAAAAAATAAATCATAATGCCCCGCCCTGATCTTTCAAGAGTTCCTGAATACTACCACCGTTACATTGCTCAAATTCCAGGAAACGATTTGATGACCGCTTTGCAGGAACAAACCGTTTCATTCCTAAAATTCCTGAAAAAGATACCTGTTGAAAAGCACAATTACAGGTATGCCAAAGGCAAATGGACAATTAAAGAAGTGCTGCAGCATATCATAGATACAGAACGAATATTTGCCTACCGTTCGCTGTGTATTGCCCGTATGGACACCACTCCCCTGCCTGGCTTTGAAGAAAATGACTACGCTGCTAATTCGAAAGCAGGTAAAAGAGACTGGAAAGATATGGTCGATGATTTCAAAGCCGTTCGCAGATCAACGGAGATACTATTCGGCAGTTTTGATAAAAAGCAACTGGATACCAGCGGTACAGCCAGTGGTAAACCTGTATATGTTCTGGGCCTCGGATTCATCATTGCCGGTCATGTAAATCATCATGTAAATGTGCTGAACGAAAGATATTTGCAGGGTCCATACTGATCTGCTAAGTACAGCTTGTAAAGCTATATGTTTCTAATTATCACAACAAACGCTGCATACCTGGCTAACCACGACACTATCATAACCTGTTACTGGTAGTTTGAATTTATTAAAGGCGCCTTTGGTCAATAAGACCCTGCTATTATTAGGGTTACCATATCTGTACACGACCTTCACCTTCCGCCCTTTCATCAGGTACTCAGTATCTGCTACACGTCCGGGGTCGCAACTCAATCCTTCCTTTGCACCGTACCAGTTCCCTAATACCCTGAATTTATACGTCAGGAAAATAGTTCTACCCGAATTTCTAAGATGCTGCACCTCGGTAACTATTCCCTCCGTTACCTTAAAGTTCTTTACTAACCTGCGTTCCCGTACCTCTGGTATCAGGAACCCAATACCCATCAAAGCCACAAAGATCAGGATAGCATATTTTTCATCCCTTTTCATAAAAAAATAAAAGTTAGTTACTGAGAAGCCTTATGTATAAAAGAAATGCCCCTCCGTTCGGAGGGGCAATATCCATAATAATCTTAAACCGGTAATATTAAAATCCTTTTTTCACTGGTTCCTCAACCGGCTTTGCTTTTGCCAGGTTATGTTGTCCGATCATATCATTCACCACTTTTACAGCCTGGTCAAGGTAAATATCTTTTTGCAGGTTCTTTAACCATTGATTGAATCGGTCCTGCTTATTCTTATCATCTGCCCAGCGGTTTACCTCATTAGGCAAAGCGGCCACATTCAGTTCCTCTTTCAGCTTCAGCAGTGATTCCATTTGTTTGATGGTGGTGCGGATAGCTTTTTGTTCCTCCCTGTATTTATCTATATTAAGGGAATACTGCTTGTCATTTTGTTTAGACAACCATTCCGTACTTTCTTTTATTAATTTGAAAGAAGGATCTGACTCTATGCGTTGGCTGGCCAACTGCTGAATGGTCTTCAGGTCATAACCGAGGCTCCAGTTTGAATAAGAAGCTTTAGTGATCTCATCCCAGGGAAGGGCGTCTTTATCATCTTTTTCCCTCACCTTGAGGTATTCCAGGTTATCTGGCAAAACAATATCCGAGGTCACCCCTTTCAATTGGGTAGAGCCTCCATTGATACGATAGAATTTCTGTAGAGTCAGTTTTACGGTACCCAGCTCTGCATTCGACATGGAGAAACCGGTTTCAGGGTCCAAGCCAATATTACGTTGCACTGTTCCCTTACCATAAGTGGAAGTACTGCCAATGATCACCCCACGTCCATAATCCTGAATGGCTGCCGCAAATATCTCTGATGCGGAAGCACTGAATTCATTGACCATGACCGCCAGCGGTCCTGAGTATAAAACAGATTTGTCTTTGTCTTTCAGCACACTGGGTTTGTTATCCCGGTCTTTCACCTGTACGATGGGACCTTCATCAATGAAAAGCCCGGCCATTTGTACCACATCATACAAAGAACCTCCGCCATTATTGCGCAGGTCAATTACGATCCCATCTACTTTCTCTTCTTTTAATTTGGTAACTTCTTTTGCCACATCCACAAAGCTGCGGTTACCATTGGGGCGGTCGAAATCGGCATAAAATTCAGGCAGGAAAATATAACCCACCTTGTATCCATTGTTATTTACAATAGCGCTGCGGGCAAATGTTTCATCCTGTACGATCTCATCCCGGATAAGAGACACCACCTTAACTGTTCCATCAGTTTTTTTAACGGTCAGTTTTACTTCTGTTCCTTTTTTTCCGCGGATCACTTTCACAGCATCTGTTACTACAAAACCGGTAAGATCCGTTGGCTCTTCCTTTCCCTGCGCTACTTTTTGAATGATATCTCCGGGTTGTATCTCGCCTGATTTTGCAGCCGGGCTGCCGGAAAGAATACTGGCTACTTTGATATTACCATCATCATACTGAAGTGAAGCGCCAATGCCATAGAAACGACCACTCATTTCTTCGTCAAAATATCTTTTATCCACCGGGGGAAAAAATTCGGTATGAGGGTCCATCGTAGTGGTGATGGCATTTACAAAAACATTGAATTTATCATCATCACTGAATTTGAAGCGGAACCGCTCAAAGGTCCTGTCCAGAATTTTTGATACTTTCTCCCGGGCTTCTTTTTCCAATTCAGCATCAGTTTTTACTACAAAGCCTTCCTTTCCTTTGTTCTTCTCCCGTACATCCAGCAGGTCCACATACCGTTCCAGTGTCATGAATTTTACCTTCTTCCTCCAGCGGTCCTTTCTTTCTGCAGCAGTGGCCGGATAATCCAGTTTCTCTGCATCCAGCACCACTTCTTCATCCACGTTAAAATCAAAGGGTTTAGCCAGGTATTCTTTGTAAATAGCAGCGGCTTCTTCCATCCGGGTATTAAAAGTTTTGCCTGCAGCGAGGAAAAACTCAACCGGGGCCCCTTTTATTTCCTCATCTATCCTGTTTTCAAATTTCCTGAGTGCTGCCATGTCGCTTTTCAGGTACATATTCTTCTCAGGGTCCAGATCACCGATGAATTTCTTGAATATTTTCTGCGAAAAAGCATCGTTGATATCCTGTGGGCTGTAGTGGGCCTGGGAAAGCATTTCTCCCACCAGTTTTAATATCTGCTCGTATTTTGTAGGAGGGTTAACCGGATTCTTTGTTCCTGTTCCCATCGTTTTGAAGGCAAGAAATGAACCTGCCAACACCATCATGATCACTATCGGGAGTCTTTTCATATTCAAAAGGTATTTAATTGCGTTTTGCATAGTTCAAAAATAACGCAAAAAGGTTGCTTTTCTTGCCTTAAGAAGCTTTTAACACAGGTTTTTGATGAGTGGCGGAAAACGTAAAAGCCCCCTGATATTTATCGGGAGGCTTTTGACCGGGTAACCAATGGGGCTCGAACCCACGACCCTCAGAACCACAATCTGATGCTCTAACCAACTGAGCTATGGCTACCATTTTTGGAAGAGCAAAAGTATAGAAAAACACCTCTTATTCCAAAACCAGATTTTGAATGCGGTTCTTCTTTTGCTTTCTTTGCACTCCTTTTTAAATGTTATGAACTACTGGCTTCTTCTTATTCCTGTCATTTCAGCTTTCATTGGTTGGGTTACTAACTGGGTAGCCATCAAAATGCTTTTTCATCCCCGTGAGCCGAAGAAAATACTGGGCGTTACCTTCCAGGGCATTTTTCCGAAGCGGCAACAGCAGTTTGCCGAAAAACTGGGCAAGCTGGTGAGCGCAGAATTTTTGTCATTTGAAGACATTGAGCAAAAGATCAGCAGCCCTGACAACCTGAAAAAGATCATGCCTATGATAGAGAATCATGTGGATGATTTTTTGCGGACACGACTTAGCCAGGAAATGCCGGTGATCAGTATGTTTATCGGTGATAAGACCATTGGCAAATTAAAAGAGGCTTTCATGAAGGAGATCGAGGTGCTCTTTCCGCAGGTGATGAAACAATATGCCGCTAATCTTAAAACAGAACTGGACCTGGAGCAGATCGTCATTCAAAAAGTGTCCGGCTTCTCCTCCGACAAGCTGGAGGAGGTTTTATACCAGATCATGTCAAAGGAATTTCGCTTCGTGGAGATCATCGGAGCGGTCATTGGATTTTTGATCGGGGCCGTTCAGGTCCTGATTACTGTGCTTACCACCTGACAGGCCGGAATATTTCTCCTGTTTTCAAACTTTTTCCTTTTATGGCTGTAATCAGGCCATTCATCAAGTTGTCATAAAATTGTCTGCAAGTTCGGACTCCATTTACCGTCTAAAAAGCAAATCAGCATAATGAGAAAGATTACGTTCCTTTTAGCCTCATTTTTAATCACTTACACAGTTCTGGCACAGGTGCCGGGTGGTGGAAACAGAGGGGCCGGTGGCCGCCAAATGCCAAATGGCAGTTTTTATGGAAAATTAATAGAAGCCAAAAGTGCAAAACCGATTGAATACGCTTCCGTTCAACTCTTACAAAACAAATTCGATTCAGCGACTAAGAAAAGAAAAGAGACCGTGATCGCCGGTATGCTGACAAAAGCAAACGGCGAATTTCTGCTGGAAAATGTGCCTGTATTCGGACAATACAAGCTTAAAGTGACTGTGGTGGGCTTTAAACCGTATGAGCAAACCGTTTCTTTTGATATCAAAATGAATGGTGGTGACATGAGTGCCATGATGGGCGCCCTTGATAAAGACCTTGGAAATATTAAGATTGACATTGAGGAAAAAGTGCTGGAAAATGTAACCGTTACCTCTTCCAAACCCGGGCTGCAATTGGGTATTGACCGTAAAGTATTTAATGTAGATAAGAACCTGGTTTCTGCAGGCGGTACGGCTGTTGACATCATGAAGAATGTGCCTTCCGTTACTGTCGATATAGATGGTAATGTATCCATGCGTAATAATACCCCCCAGATATTCGTGGATGGTCGCCCTACTACTATGTCGCTTGACCAGATTCCGGCAGATGCCATAGAGAGTGTGGAAATAATCACTAACCCCTCTGCCAAATTTGACGCATCCGGAGGTACCGCCGGTATTCTGAATGTGGTGCTTAAGAAAAACAAACGGGTGGGCTATAGCGGTAGTGTAAGAACTAATATCGACTCCCGCGCCCGGGTGGGCTTTGGTGGCGATCTGAACGTACGCCAGGAAAAGATCAACTTTTTTGTCAACGCTAATTTCAACCAGCGGAAGTCTATCAGCAACGGTACTACAGACCGCACCACACTGATCGGTGTGCCTAATACCTATTTGCAGCAAACAGACCGCAGTGTATCACAGGGCCAGTTTGTATTTCTCCGTGGCGGCTTTGATTATTTTCTTGACAACCGCAATACAATATCCATATCAGGAAATATAGCCCGCGGTCGTTTCAAGCCCTTTTCTGAAAGTGATATCCTGATCGATTCGCTCTACAGCACAATCACCTCCTCTTTCAGCGAGAGATTATCCAATAGTAACAGCAAATTCAATAATGGAGGATTTGCATTAAGTTTCAAACACAACTTCCCAAAGCAGGGGGAAGAACTGACTGCCGATGTGACCTACAACAGCAGCAAAAACGAGAATGACAATATCGTTTCCACCAACTATTACAAATCACACGACAACAGCTTTATCAATCAGTTCAAACAGC
>CALSAT010000169.1:0-7923 GCA_943372905.1 Bacteroides fragilis
AAAATAGAAGCAATATCTTTTTAGACATATCTTATACTATTTTGAAGGTGGGTGTAAAAAATTACTTATATCAGAAATGCTCTTAAAAAATAAATTTGTATTGGGGTCACTAATACTTGACGGATTTCCTGGATTATCTAGTACTTTCCTTTTTAAATCAAGACCATTAATATCAGAAAAAGTAACTACTCGGTCTTGTGTATGACCAGCTAATCCACGGCCTCTGCCCCACATCATAGGAGCAAGCCCATCTCGCATTCGTCCAAAATGTTTCGGATCATCGCTAGGCTTGGCATTAGGGTCTCTGAAGCCAAACATATGGCCCATTTCATGTGATAGCGACGTACCCTTTCTTGTTTCATAATCATTTAAATCCAAAACCCCAGAGTTTCCCAAAAATCTTGAACCGAAAACATAATCATCTCCACGGTACACTCTAAGAAAATTGTTCCCTGAACCCTCCATATTATCAGAAATTTTTTTCTTAGCTTCATCCATACTGATTGCCTCGTATGTAATATTAAAATCTATATCCACATTTTTGTCCCCGTTTTTTACAAACGAATTAGTGGTTTCTTTCTTTCCGTCTTTCGTTCTAGACATACTCTCCCAATCTTTTTCCACACGGCCTTGAAATTCTTTTGCAAGTTTCTGTGAAGCCCCATCACCATAAATATATACTGTTGCAGAAAGTGTAATTCCAATAATATCTCCTTTAGCGTCCCTTTGGACAGTTATTACTACATCTCTTCCATCTGGATCAGAATATATAATTGGGTTGTTAAGACAATAATTATATGGAGAATAAAAACTGTTCTTATTAGCCAAAGGGTCCATCACATGCCACCTTCCAATCTGCCCATCATACATCCTCGCTCCATAATCCAACCACTCTAACCCACTACCATCACTAAACTCCTTCCTTTGTTCCTCCTTACCATTATACTTGTATTTATTTTCAGCCCCGCCGAAGGCAAGAGCCTTGCTGCTTATCCCACTCATAACAAGTCCAAACGGATAATAGTGGGTCTCTTCCAGTATCGGCCCCCGGATATGCGTTACCTGCAGGTTATCAAAGAACACATCTATGTTAGGTGTCTCATTACTAACATACACATAAAGGTATCCATTCTTATTTACCGGCAGATCGGTAAGCAGGTGTGTTTTAAACTCCTCATTATCTCCAACCTGTTGGGCACCACTGCTGCTGCTTACATACTTAAACTGCTCGTCAAACAATATCCAGTTGACAAACGCTTTGGGCTTAGCGTTATTATATGACTGATTATTTAGAAAATTAGTTGCCGCCGGTGTCAGCACCCCGCTGTTGGTTATCTCCGTTATAGTTGAGCCTCCGTGGCTACCGCTGATATTTCCTATGCCACCTGTTAATGCTGTTACCAGTTCTGCCAGCGGGCTTACCGGTGTACCCGGTGTAGCACCATTTGTTTTGTACCAGCTATTTACCCGCAGGTTAAATTTATCGCCCGCCATTACCCGCAGCGTTATCGCCGGTCCTATCTTCTGGCTGCCTGCCGCTGCTTTCACCTTCGCCACCCAGGCATTGGGGCTGGTGTATGTATCAGTTGGGTAGCCTGCTATGGTATTAATGGGTGTTCTCGTGGCTGGCAGGTTGGCATACAATGCTTCTTCTGTAGTGGTTTGTGCCGTTTCCATACTGGCCGGTGGGTAGGCATCTGTTTTCTGTTCTTCCGTCAGGATCATTCTTACATTACCCAGGTGGTCTTTCAGCATATAGTCGTATTGCAGGCTGGCGGGGTTTGCCCCTTCCGCTGCTTTGTATCGTATCCGCCCTTCTTCATGTGCAATAAATTGCAGCACATCATTCTCATACACCAGGCCACCAAGGTATAATGTGGTGGTTGTTTTTGCCGGTGATACCGTGTTATCCACCGTTGTCTTCTTTATCTTGCTGCCTGCTGCATCATATGTATAAGTGATCGTTCCTTTCCCCGACACCGTTATTACCGATGGCAGGTTCAGGTGGTTATAGGTAATACTGCTTATTTTCTTGTTATTGTCAAGCATCAGGTTGCCATTTACATCATAGCTGTAATCAGTGCCCGTTTTAGTGGCCGGGTCATATTTAAAATCCCCCAGCTTGCTCAGGTTATCATTATTGGCATCCGTTACCTGCAGCAGCCGGTTTGTGCCGCTTATATATGTATAAGCAAGGTTGTCTATAGGTATGGCCGGGTTACCGCCTAGCTTCCAACCGTACTGTATCATACCTTTTATATTGCCATTATCATCGTAGGCGGTCAGCGGGTCGGTGCCATTTCCCATCTGCATGGTGTAGTTCATCGTGGTGGCATTCCAGCTATTGATGGCGTCATCCTGCTCAAACTGGCCTTTCATCAGCCGGTTGGCCGCATCATAAGTGAAATCGTATTTCCGCTTCACATCATCACCGTCGCTTTTCCATACCATACCGGCTATATTGCCATTGTATTGCGCCGCAGTAAAGTTGCGGCCACTACTGCCTATTAGCTTATCATACCCAAGCTCAAAACCAAATCTTGTTGCTCCGCTTTGGCCTGTGGCTGCTAAATAGTCCCGGTTCATCCCCAGCATCCATCCCCGTATATTATAATCATAGTTCAGTGTTTCCAGGCCTGCACCTCCGTTATGGTCGGGTGCCAGTTTCTTTTTCTTTAACTGGCCCAGTTTATCATATTCATTGGCGGCAATGGTTTTGTACGCCGGCATAGCACCGCCGTTTACATTTGTGTTGCTTACTTTCTTTTCTGTTTTGGCCAATCTGCCCAGGTCATCATAGGTTAGTTGCGTTACGGTTATCGTGGTCTGCGTATTCGAACCGTTCTTTTGCTGTTGCTGTATCATTACCAGCGGCTGTCCCGCCCAGGTATATTGTGTGGTGGCTATATCCGTGCCACCGCTGTAGTTGGTGCTTTGTACTTGTATCACTCTTCCTTTTTCATCGTAAAGGCTTACTGTATACAGGTATATAGAAGTTCCCAGCACCTTTACCCGGCTGCCGGTTACCATCCCCTTCAGTTGTACCGTCTGTACATTGGCCTGTGGATATGGCCATACCGTATTACTCACCGCCTGGAAAAAAGTATTATAACTGCTGTTGTAGGTGGAGGGCAGCGGGTTGCTATAGCCTGCCAGCCAACTATAATCATCATAAAAAGTTTTGGTCAGTTCTTCGTAGCCGCTGCTGGTAACAGGATAGTCTGCACTGCTTCCTGCCATAGCATTATGATAAACCACGGAATTGACGCCTATCCACAAACCTGTTTCCACCGGTCGGTTCATTGCGTCATACTTCATTATCATCCATTTGCTCTCCAATCGCAGGTTCGCATCCTGCGTCATTACTAATCTGTCCCTCACATCATATACCATCCATACTTCACCGGCACCGGGTACTTTCTTCATGGTCATTCTCCCTTTTGCATCATACTCATACCGGAAGCACTGTTCATTTAAGATGGTGGTCCATTGCGGAGTGGTCGGTTGCCAATTGCTTATTGCCAGTTGCTTCACCCCTTCCGGCTGTATCACGCCCCGCAGGTTGCCCAGATCATCATAAATATAATAGGTGCAGAGCCAGTTAGTATAACCTGTACCGCTTCCATTATCTGCGCTGGCTGTCAACTGCACTTTTTTCAGTATCACTTTACCTTCCTTGTCTTTAAACTCTATTAGCTGTTTGCCATGTTCATCCACCGACACATTTTTCACCAATTCATTGGCAGCGTACACACCTCCGTTCACCGCCGCATCTATTGTATAAGTTCCGAATGTGCCACTCACATTTTCGCTTTTCCATATTTTCACATCATCCGTATTTGTATTATTCCAGTACTTCATTTCCACGCCCCGGTTGCTCCCTGCCCAACTGTTGCCTGCCGCCATTGTTTTCTCTGTTCTGTTCAGGGGTGAGGCTTCCACATTTGTTTTGCCGTAAAAAAAAGTTTCTCCCTGGGTGCCAAATTGCGCCGTCATAAATGTTTCCTGCTGCTGGAAGGGATTAAGTTTAAATGCCCCATCACTTATAGAAGTATTGCCGCCGGTAGTATTAGCCGCAAAAGGGAGATATTTTTTCACCTCCCTGCCGAATTCATCATACACTGCAGGGCTTACCATATCGGCAGCAGCACCTCCTGTTTCTAATGAACCCTGTTTCATCACTGTTTGTATCGGTCGCCCCAATCCGTCAAAGTACTGGGTAGTCATCTTCACGTCTTTCAGCGGTCTTGTCATCAGGGCATTACCGTCCTGCTCCGGTGCCATAGCATCCCAGGTGCGCACAAAACTTACCTGTGTGCCAGCCGGATAGGGATCGGGCACCTGTGCCCGGATATGGCTGTTCAATACCATGCTGCAAAACATCAGCATCGCCTTCATCAAGTTTCTTTTCCTGAAATACTGTATCATAATTATCTTTTGATCATTATCAGTTTACAATTCCTAATTAACTATTCACCATTCCCCACTCTCCACTCCCTACTCCCCCATCCCCACCGTCTTTTGCACTGCCCCGCTCCACATACTTGTATGCGGTCTCAGTACCCCGTACAATTGGCCCGTGCTGCTTACAAAAAATTTGTACCCGGGGCCTGTTACATCTATGTCAAAACTCTCGTTCTGGTTAAGCACTGTCAGCCATTTAAACAGGCCGTGCTGCTGTGAACCCGATGTCCTTCGGGTGTACAGCCCTTCGGTAATAACTACATGATTTCCCAGCTTGCTGCGATACCAGGTCTCTAACTGCGTTTTTTGTGCTGGGGTATACCCATCTTCATAAGAAGGTACAGCAATCACTTTTAATGTTGCGGAACGGGCAGATGCCAGGGTATCCAACGAATACAGCATAGAGTCAGCAGAGGCACTTTGTACCAATGGCAATGTTATTACCAGTATTTTTTTGCCCTGCCAACCGGCAAGGGGCTGGCTGCCTCCTTCTATCTTTGGCACCGAATGGTCATAGATACTGCCTGTCCATATCGTTCCTGCCAGCAGCAGGATAAAACCAAATATTGTTATCTGTTTCATGTTCCTGTATTTTTTAGTAGTCATAATCAAGGGTTATTGTATTGCAGGTGGTGGTACTTACCGCTATCTTGCCAAATGTAGCAGAAGTGCCTGATGCTGTTCTGCATCCGCAGCTGAATAAAATCAGCATACTATTCCCGGGCTTGGAGATTGTAAGATTGTAGATGCCTGCTGGTATGCAGCCAAGCGTTCCCGAACCGGCAGGGATACTAAAAGTGTATGTCTGACCGGTACCGTTATGTGTATATACAGCAGTGAAGCCCGTCGTGCTGATATTATTCTGGTAAGTGATCGTTACCCCGGAAACAGGCGTACAGGCAGTGGGATTATACCCGGCCAGTATCCATTGCGTTTGATTGTAGGTCGGACTGCAGGGGTTCATATCCTGTTGCTCCTGTTCCTGGTAGCCGGTGTTACCACAACTTCCCTGCTGGCAACGTAAGGCAGTACTGGTGTTTTGCCAATTGGGACTGGTACCTGACGGCGTACAGGCCGTAGGATTATACCCGGCAACAATCCACTGTGTTTGGTTATAGGTAGGGCTGCAGGGGTTTATATCTCTTTGCTCCTGTTCCTGGTAGCCATTATTCCCACAGCTTCCCTGCTGACATCGTAAAGCGGTACTGGTGTTTTGCCAATTGGCGGTATTATTGGTGCAGGAGGCTGCACAGTTTTCTGGTTGTCCTGCAAAATTGTAACAGATCTTCTTAATAATATTATTGTCCTGGTCCCTGATGATGCTCAGCCGGTTGAAACCATCGTATTCGTAATAAGTTATGCGGTTATTCTGATCACACTGGCTTGTCATACCGATCAGCGGATCAAACGTAAAGGATGTCATAAAAGCTCCCTGCGGGTACAGGCGCAATTCATCTATCATTCCTGAACCAGATACCGTAACATTACCTCCGGCAGGATTTATTACTTTATGCTCAGAGTAGGTCCAGCCCTTGAACGTGCGGCCGGAAGTAGCAGAGGTGCCGTTTACATTCTGCGGACCATTCTTGCTCCAGTAAGTTACCAGGTATGTGGCAGCACTGTTAAGGCCCGCTTTTGAAATAGCACCATTACTTATAGCATAACCTTTTTTGCCCGTAGGCGAACTATTATCTGGAACAGGGCTGCCGGTAAATGACCAGTTACCTGCACCTGTGATCGGGTAGAAAATAGAAAAGGGTAGTTCAAATGAAGTTGCGGCAATTTCGTTTTGCGGGGCGTTCGTCACGGAAGCTATCGGGATCCTATACTTATTACCCAAAAGATCACTACTTTCTTCTCCCCATACATAAGCCGACTTTATATCACCTGTTTTTTGTAATTCTACCAATTCGTTGAACTGGTTATAAATATTAAAAGATACCTTCTCCGCATAGCGACTGTCTTTTACCACCGCCCCGGATTGAACAGATGAAGGCACAAAATCGGTTAGCCCCGCATTTGTTTCAATAGCATATATTTTGTCCGGCAATGGCAGGCTGGCCTTATAAGTAGTAAAAGTTGAGCCTATCAGCCTGCTGTTGCTGCCATTTGCATTTTCCCGGTAAGTGGACTTCTCAATTGGAGTTGAAATTATATGTTTGTCCAAAAGATTTTTTATACCCACCGAAACAGGGTCAGCTGAAGTAATGCCTGTATAATCCGTTGGATACTTTATTTTCTCAACGATTCTTCCAGATTTACTGTCGTAGGATTTAATAGTTTTAGGAGACAAAATCACATTTGCATCATACTCAAACTCCTTTGTAGTGATAAGGTTATCAAGAGAACTTACTTTTTTATATTGCATGATCGGGCTTGAAACAAGTCTTATAGACACCTGGAATATTTGCGCCGGGTAACACATCGCATAACTGCTTCCGCCTCCTGAGGGGGTTGGGCAAGTACCTATTTGTTCCTCTTTCTCCTGCTCAAAATCCAGCCCCCATGACCTGGCCTCCCTTGGGTTCGAAGAATTAGAGAAAAGTCCGGAACTACCTTCGCTCAATACGCTGTAGAAATTATCTTCTTTAGCGATCTGTACAAAATTGGTCCCGTCCTTCTTATATTCTGTTTTGGATAACAATAGATCTTCAGTACCCAGCCTTCCGGGCTCTGTATTCAATAGCGGGTCAAAAGAATTAAAGACATAAACAGTATAGCCATTAGCCCCATTCAGCCCATAGTTCTCTGTTACACTCGAATAGCGTTCCGTATTATCAATACCGTAATAGGATTCATAAAGTGTCTTGATGGGTTCGGAGTAGGTCTGAATGGCAGGGCAATTTATTTGGGATGGCGGTATCCCATTTGGCGTTTGGGCACAAGCGAGGTAATAATTATTGATCTCTTTGGTGAATTTTGGAGTTCCCGAACCAGGCCCTGAAGCAAAATACACAGATCCGTATCCGTATTCTTTATAATTATAGCCCTGGGTAAGAGAAAAATCAGTTTTGCTTTTAATTCTTAATCCTCCATATAGTTTTGGCTCGTACACAAGTATGGTATAGCCTCCGGTAGGATAGTTTACTTTTTCCAGAACGCCCGCCTTGGTATGTGTAAATGAAACGCTTCTGTCACCACCGAATCCAGGTACCAGGTTTTGATTATCATCCTTTCCGTTATAATAGCCATAAGCATCCTGCGCTGGTGAAATCCGGCTGGGAAGAGGGGTGCTGTTATACTCAAAAGAATATTGGCCACCACTTTGGTTGGCAGCGCTTTTCTCCACCACACTGTTTAGTTTCAGGCGAAGGTCACGGGGATCAGTGCCCGTTCCAAAGTACCCGCTTTGAAGATCAAAAGATTTTACAAACTGGTAACTGGAAAGTGTTCTGTGATATTCAGATACTTTGGTCAGCTTACTTGTGCCGGGCAGGTCCTGCCTTGCATCATAATTAA
>CALSAT010000170.1:0-7911 GCA_943372905.1 Bacteroides fragilis
ATAAACTCCTCCATATTATGGATCGTTTTTATTTCGCTGCTATCCGTTATCGGCTCATATTTTACAAATGCCCCGTTCCTGAAATAATAAAATTGCTTTTCACCCGGATGTAACGCCACGATATGTACCCATTCATTCTTATACCATTCAAATACTTCCGGGGAAGATTGGATGGCCTTCAAAACGATCTCGGGTTGATGTTCTACAATTACCAGCAACCGTACGGGATCATGTACTTCTATCATTTGCCAGGGAAGACCGGGACGCAGATCTCCATCACTGCTATTAGCCACACCAAACAAACCCATCACATTATGTGGTAGCTTGGTGCCGGCCCCCATTTTAATATTATCTACTCTTGAAAAATAATACTCCAGGTTTATACCGCCACATACCAAGCCTATGGGCCGCATCACAGCTGTCAGGATTGTACCATCCGGGTCGGTAGTGTGGTCATAGCTGTTCAGGAAAGCCCTTCTGTCCAGAAATAACCCTTTAGTGGTTTTACGACGACCAATAATAGCCAGCGTATTAGTGCCATGGCCTAATTCAGGTCTTGGCTCGAACAAAGAAACAGACCTGCTATGAATTGCTTTTCTCACCTGCTCCAGTTCCTGCCTCGTATTAATGGATGCAAACCGCCGGCTCCTTTCTTTGGCATTAAGGTTCAGGGCAGTTTCAAAATTCTGTATGTTGATTAAATGCCTTTGTGCATTTTCCGTAGTAAGTATACCCTCATCATAATAACCCAATACGTCAGCAGCTGTGTCGTGCATACTGCCGATGAACTGAGTGGTTTCGGGTATCACAATTCCTTTGGCAGCCAGTATTTCTCTAACCTTTTTATGATTTAAAATATAGGACTGCACACGGGCATTAGTAGCGCCGGGCCTCCCGCTGCAGGCACCACAATCATGTGCACCGTGGTGCGGATTGTTCGCACTGCTGCTGCCATGTGCTACAAAATAAACAATGGGAGCAAAATCTTTGATCAACCCGATGCCCCGTAAAAAACCTTCTCCCCTGGCGGCCATCTCTTCCAGCGTATAGCCTATTTGCAACCCGTTTTCAACATCCGAAGTGCTCTTGTTTTCAATAGAAAGTACTGATTGCTTATCCATGTGTCCGTATGCATTGGAAATAGCCGGACTCATTTTTGGACGAAACAGTAATTGTAATTTTTTGATAAAGGCCCAAAAACCAAAACCTATACTCAGGATAAAACCGGACAGGATACCATGTGTGTGTTTGGTATAGATCAGTTCTTCCTGTCTGGACGACTTAGCGTCGTATTCTTTGATCAGGTATTTAGGCGTAACTGGTGCCGGACAGAGTTTGTCATAAAACTTACTACCCTCCTGGTGAAAATAAAATTCTACCCCAAAAAATCCGGGAGCGCCGAATGTTTCCGATCTTTTATCGACTGCCTCAATATGTCGGCGAATAGAATCCTCTCTTTCATCGATACAAAAAATTGCCTGCAGGCTTTTCCCGTCTGCCACAGAAAGACTGGCCGTCTTTTTTTTCTCATTCGAAATAAGTATGCCTTTTAATACTGAATCATAATAACTCCATTCAAAAGCATCCTGCCAGAGTTCTATTACTTCTGCCAGTTCAGTTTTAGGAACAGCGTCAAATAAATTAACTGGTGGCGCTTTTACGTGGTGGCTCAGCGGTTGCCAACTGCTTCCGAAAGCATGTGTCAGCGCATCGAGTTCCAGTAATAATTCGAATTCAAGTAATTCTTTCAGGGTGATTTGCTTCCTGTCAAGCAAAGTCTGGGGATTATCCTCCACAGCACTTACGAAGCCGCTCCAGCCATGATGGGCAAATTGCTGATCGAATAAATACTGCTCGAAATACTCCTCTTTACCAACAATAATTTGCAGTAAACCTTTAATAGAGTAATTGCCTGCCAGGAATTGCTTTCTGACAGCCTTTGTTTTGAAAAAGCTGACAAAACTGTTTTCTTCCAGCTCCTTTATACTTTCAATAAATGGTTTATTCACCACCGGGAAACTGTCGATAGCGATGCCCTGGTCCAAAAAAGAACAGAGGATACGAAACAGCAACGGGTGTACCCTGTTATCCAGATCAAATTGGTAAGTGTCTTTCCAATACCTGCGCAACTGGCCGATCCGGGGATGGTTGATCGTATCGTACTCTTTGATGAGAAGATTATGTTTCCAATCAGGTACCGCCTCTTTCCCCTTTTTTTGAGTAATAACCATTTGCAGTACATCTTCCCTTATCCTTCCGGTTTTATGCATGGCCCGGTATTCTGGTAGCTGCAAATGCACCTGGAATCCAAAAATTTCAGACGCCTTAAAAATGGCATCATAAAATTTCATCTGCTGGAATGCATGCAGAGAATTGTGATGAATAAAATCTTTTAATGCCTGTTGGGCAGGCAAAAAATGTTTTAGTTCATGAATGGCATCTGCTTCGTTGAAGGAGTAATTATTCATAAAACAATAGGGCTGGAAATTTACTCCAACCCTATTAAAGATTTAATGCCTTAATTCTGCCAGGTCGAATGCCGGATTTTTTTCGTCTTTTATGTAAGACACATCGTCATAAAAATCCACCTTGCCAGTCTCAATATTATACATGGCCCCAACAATACCAATTTCGCCTTTATCCAGCATTTCTTCCAGAATATAGCTGCGTTCGATAATACTTTTCACACTTCGCTTCACATTCAATGTAGCTACATTCTCCACAAACATTCCGTTTTTTGAGTTTCTCTTATCCGCTGCGGTTGTTTCCGATTCAGAGTACACAGCCGGTTGTAGCTTTGATAACAACTCGGTCAAGTTGCCCATTTCTACATGATCACAGGCACCTTTTACTGCTCCACATTTGGTATGCCCCAATACAACAATCAACTTGGACCCGGCCACTTTGCAGGCAAACTCCATGCTCCCAAGTATATCTGTATTCACAATATTGCCAGCAATCCGGATAGAAAAAATATCACCCAGCCCCTGGTCAAAGATCAACTCAGCGGAAGTGCGGCTGTCTATACAACTGAGGATGGTGGCAAACGGCCATTGCCCTTCCCTGGTATCATTTACCTGCTCAAGCAAATTTCTTTGTGCTTTTAAATTATTAATAAACCT
The DNA here is from genome assembly GCA_943372905.1 of Bacteroides fragilis. Taxonomy (GTDB): domain Bacteria; phylum Bacteroidota; class Bacteroidia; order Chitinophagales; family Chitinophagaceae; genus JJ008. Next base: position 3,123 of record CALSAT010000170.1, read on the forward strand.
TTCGTTTCCTTCTTTTAATATTTCCATCGCCATCCGTGGCGTTAAACTGGCTTGTGTTTCTTTTGAATGTGCTCTCATAATTTTTATTTATTAAAATTTTATAAAATAAGGTTTAGTGTGACGACTGTACACTTTGTGTGTTTTCAATTTTATAGGCTTCTTTGAACCCTATCAATTGGAGCTTGATATTCTTTAATGGGACCTTAATATCCCTGAATTCTTTTATCAGTCCCAGGACATCATAATCAATGTATCTTGTATTAGAAGCGTCAATTACAACAGAAGAGTTTTCTGGCATATGGTCTAAGGTCTGCCTTATTGCTGCTTTGTTTAAAAAAGATACTTCTTCTGACAATTTGATATTAATTGTGTCTCCCTCTCTGTGCTTTTCAGAATGAAAGAAATAAGAGTTTTTCAGGTTGCCATGCAAAATAGCTCCGATAGCAGCAATAATACCGGCCAATACACCGATGATAAGCCCTTTACCACTTAATGCCGGCACTATTGCAATCAGGTCAACAGCTATAATTACCAGCACCGTTACGATAAATGGTATGAACTGGTATTTCCCGGCATCCCAGAAACCTTTGAAAACAGATGGCTTAGCCAGCTTCCAGCCCGTTAAAATGAGAATAGCTGCCAATGCACCTTTAGGAATCATATTCAATATTCCGGGAATTAATATCACTGTTATAAGTAATAGAGATGCATGAAAAATGGCTGAAAATTTAGACTTAGCTCCGGCATTCACATTAGCACTGCTTCTTACAATTACACTTGTTATGGGCAGGCCGCCTATCAAACCAGATACAGCATTTCCTGCACCTTGTGCAACTAGTTCCCTGTTAGTGCTCGTTACTCTTCTTTCAGGATCCAGGTTATCTATAGCCTCTATACTTAACAATGTTTCCAAAGAAGCAATAATGGCAATTATAAAACCATACATAATAACAGTACCATTTACCAAACCGCTAAAGTCGGGAAAGGTGAAGAAGCCAAAAAACTCTTGTGGGCTTTTTGCTACCGGCAATTTTATCAAATGAGATTCTTCTACAATTTGTAAACTACTGCTAGCTCCAATCCAGATTTGGTTCAACACTATACCGAATACCACTGCTACTAATGCACTGGGAACGTAAGGCAATTTTTTCTTTAAAGGAGATTTGTCCCAGAGTATCATTATTAGAATAGAAAGCAGTGAAATTATAACTACCCCGACTTCAATTTTTTGTAGAGGTACCAACAAATAATGCCAATCATCGCCTTCGAAGGGAATCATATCAATCAGGTGGCCTTTCTCATCTTTATCTCTTCCGAATATGTGCGGAATTTGCTTCGCAATGATTAATATACCAATACTGGTTAACAACCCTTTAATTACACTGGAAGGAATATAATTGGCAATGCCGCCCAACTTTAAAACACCTAATACTATTTGTATTAATCCCGCCAGCACCACTGCACATAAAAAGAGACCATAACTTTCTAATCCTCCTAAGGCTATAATGGCACCCGATACCAAAGTAGCTAAGCCCGCTGCCGGACCACTTACACTCAATGGAGAATTGCTCAACGAGCCTACAACAAGCCCACCGATTATCCCGGCAATAAGACCGCTAAAGGGTGTGGCGCCGCTGGCTACAGCAATGGCAATACATAATGGTAAGGCAACCAGAAAAACCACCAGTCCTGCAGGCAAATCATATTTAAGATTTGCAAATAAATTGTTCTTTGATTTCATAATAATTAACCCTTTAATCCTGTTTGGGGATGAAGTAACTGTGAATTGGCCATTAACAAAGCAATGATTACAGCTCAACTTATATAAGTGCTAACCCGTAATAAAATTTATTATACGGCGTTGGGCGGAGGAACAAGGAGTTCACCATGAAAAGCGATGTAGGTATCTGCGTTTTCCCCTTTGTGATAGGTAGAAGAAGCAGACATAAAATAGTGAGTGATATGATGGTCGTGCAAAAATTCTTCCGAAAAAGCATTACTGCTCGGCGCTTTTTCTTCGGTGGAATTACCAAAGGGATTGGATTCCTCTTCTCCTCCCGGTATCGCTGATTGGTTGTCAGCCATTTGATGCTGTTTTGCCAATTCCTGCTGGGAGGCAAACACAAAGGGAGCACTTACAGTAAGCCATAACAATGCTACTATCATAAAGACAGCAGATAGCTTGTGCCCAATTGTGTATAATTTTTTGTAATTCAACATTTAACAGTGGTGCAAAATAGGGCTTTACTTTCTGAGCACCAAACCATTCCCCGTATGAAACAGAGATACCATCAAAAGCTGACCCTAATTATACACAGAAGGCAAAAATAACAGTCAGATTGTAAAATTGTTTATCTTTTTCGTCATTTTCTTCCCTTTTTCTTATTCAAAGATTAAAAATTGACCCAAACAATAGTTAGCCTTTGCAAGCCCTGAAATGCTATTTTTGAAAAAAGGAAGATGAAGTCATACGAAATACTTCTGCAGGACAATAAACACTGGGCTGCGCAAAAAATGGCGCAAGATCCTGGTTTTTTTGAAAGATTACTGCATGTACAATCGCCTGAGTTCTTATGGATCGGCTGCAGCGACAGCCGGGTGCCTCCTAATGAGATCACGCAAACAGAACCCGGGGAAATTTTTATTCATCGCAACGTTGCGAACCTGGTGGTAAGCACCGATGTGAACCTGATGAGTGTGCTGGATTATGCAGTTAACCATTTAAAAATAAAACATGTGGTGGTATGCGGTCACTATGGGTGCGGCGGCGTAAAGGCAGCCATGTCAAACGAAGACTTTAACCAGGTGCTGAATATGTGGCTCCGCAATATCAAAGATATTTACCGTTTTCACCGAAAAGAACTGGATGCCATCACCGATGAAAACAGCCGGACTAACCGCATGGTGGAATTGAACGTAAAAGAGCAGGTGTTCAATTTGGCGAAAACTGCCATCATACAAAAAGCATGGAGCAATGATGGTCGTCCGGACCTGCACGGCTGGGTGTACGACCTGCATGATGGATTAATAAAACCAGTAGTTGAAATGAAAGCAGGTATTGATATTGACCCGCTGTATGAATTTGAAAACCTTTAGTTGATTAACCAACTAAAGAATGTTGCAAAAGAAAAACAGCTGCCCCGGATAAATAACCGATCAGCGCCAGCCAGCCTATCTTTTTCAGGTACCAGAAAAATTCTATTTTCTCCAATCCCATGGCTGCCACACCGGCAGCAGACCCAATGATGAGGCAACTGCCTCCCGTACCGGCGCAATAGGCCAGGAACTCCCAAAAGAAATGACCTGTGGGATATTGCTCTAACCCATACATGCCCTGCGCTGCGGCCACCAGCGGCACATTATCCACCACGGCAGACAATAAGCCTATCAGTATAGTAATGATCTTGATATTGCCGATGGAATTGTTCATCGTTGTGGCCAGGTCCGTCAATACACCAGTAGCCTGTAATGCCGCAATGCTTAATAAAATACCCAGGAAAAACAAAATACTTGGTGTATCTATTTTGCGCAGCGCATGATTTACGGAATACAATCCCTTTTCTGCTTCATCTTTTCCACTGTGAATCATTTCGGTTATCACCCACATAATGCCCAGGCCTAATAACACACCCATATATGGGGGAAGATGCGTAATCGTTTTAAATACCGGTACAAACAGCAGGCTGCTGAGTCCCACCCAAAAAACTGTATTTCGTTCCCGCTGAGTATTTGTAAACGTTTTCTCTTCGTTCACAGTCCGTACAGCATTTCCTTTTACCTGCAGGCTTACAATAAAAGCAGGCACTATGAAACAAACCAGGCTGGGCAAAATAGTTTGTACGATAATACTGCCCGCAGTGATCTGTCCGCCGATCCATAGCATGGTAGTCGTTACGTCCCCTATCGGGCTCCAGGCCCCACCTGCATTGGCTGCAATAATAACTAACCCGGCAAATAAAAGCCTGTCTTGCTTTTCTGGTATCACAATACGCAACAAAGAGATCATTACGATCGTAGTAGTAAGATTATCCAGCACTGCCGAAAGAAAAAAGGAGATAAAACCAATGATCCATACGAGTTTCCGCTTGCTGGTGGTATTGATGCGACTGGTAATGATCTCAAAACCATCGTGGGCATCTATCAGTTCCACGATCGTCATGGCCCCCATCAGGAAAAATAAGATACCTGCCACTTCACCCAGGCTTTCTGCCAGCAGGTGGGCAGGTGAATGTGTATCCGCAGAGTACAAGGCAAATACAGACCAGCATAGCACGCCGGTAATAAGTGCTGTAGCAGCCTTATTGATCCGGATAGGATGCTCCATGGCGATAGCCGCATATCCGATAACGAATATAATTGTGATAAGAGTGACCATTATTGCTAAAAATACTGAATTAACCTTTCACCGCATCGCAGCTAAAGCATCCTTTGACTCTGGTGCAATGATTTTACGTAGATTTAGAAATGAATTTAAGTTATCTGAAAAATTTCTGCTCCTTGTTGTTGGCTCTGTTTCTTTGGGCTTGTAAAAACAACAAGCAGCAACCTGTCCCTGCCCTGGCAGAACCAACCAGCCCCGGCAATTTCTTTTCTTTTAGCAAAGCAGATTCGGCTAACCCGGTATTAAGCGCCGATTCTGCCCAATTCACCTGCCCCATTCTTAATAAAAAAGTGTACTGGGCCGAAAAAGATGTATTTAACCCGGCAGCAGTAGTTAGAAACGATACGTTATTTCTTTTGTATCGGGCAGAGGATGTGATCGGCAAATATGCAGGCACTTCCCGCATCG
>CALSAT010000171.1:0-7911 GCA_943372905.1 Bacteroides fragilis
TGAATGGATATCCTTTTGGGAAACCGTGCTGATCGTGGCATACTTCAATGACGGCTGCTTTTGCTGCAAATACCAGAGTATTCCTTCATAATGATCTGAATGGTAAGCCCCGTTGTAATGAATGAATAAACTGCCGGGCTTGTAATGCTGTAAAATAAAATGGGCCATCGTAGCATCTTTTATGGCCTGCGCCTTCGGCAAATTAGGCCCTCCGTGACCACCCATCATCTCTATCATTTTTTTATAGCCGGGCAATTCTGCGTCGTAGGAAATGGGCAACGGCGCTATCCAGTTTTTCTCCATGGCTGGCAGGCTGTCCAGCTTTTCAAAACCACCCCTGGCCACCAGCGAGGCATACTTCCGGGGTATATTGGTAGCAATAAAGGGGAATTTATTCTCTTTAGCCACATTCACCAGCGGGGCATAGTCGGTCGTATAGTTTTTCCAAAGCCTGGCATTAGAGTCAAGGCCTTTGGCACTTAACTTCCCTTCGAGGTACTGATTCAGGGGGGCCTGGTTATCAGCTTCAAACATTTCGGCACCTAGTATCAATTTCCGGCTTACCGCAAGATCTTTGGTCACTTCCAGTTGCAGCCAATGAGCTATGGCGTTATTATGATATTCACCAAAGAGCACAATATCCTTTTCTTTCAGTACCCGCATCATTTTTTTGTACGGCACTTTTTTACCCTTGCTGTTATATAACACATAAGCAGGTTTGTGCTGTGCAAATACGGAGATCATGAATAGCAGCGAGACGGATAATACGGTCAGTTTTTTCATTTCCTTTTTTTTAGCTCGTTATAATATTTTTCTCATCAACCAGTCAGTTTGCGGATCATCGCCCAGAAGGAATAGATGAGTAGCGAATTTTTCAAATCCCCATTTCATATAAAAATCAATGGCCCGCTGGTTATGTTCCCAAACTCCCAGCCAAAGCACTTCCTTTTTCTTTGCCAGACCTGTGCTGATGCAGGCCTGCATCAGCGCTTTCCCCACACCTTTCCCGATGGATGATGCAGTGGCGTATATTCTGGCGATCTCTATTGCATTAGCATTCTCCAACTCAGGCGGGTTATTATTCTCCCGCAGCCGTACATACCCTGCCGGTTCGTCACCATCATAAGCCAGCAGGAAAATGTTCCCCTCCGCTCCCACTTCCTGCATCAGCAGATCTGCAGAAAACTGCTCCATCATAAACTTGTCCATATTCTCCTTCGAATTATGCGCCGCAAAGGTTTCGTAGAAGGTCTGGCGGCTCATGTCCGCAATCAGTTCTCTGTCATCCGGACCTGCAGAACGTATAGATATAGTTCCCATGGCGCTAAGGTAACTTTTATTAACCTTTTTGCCATTCAGTAACCCGGCTCAGCCAGTTGGTAGTTACAACCAGTGCCTGGGTTATAATCCGGCTAATTTGCTTTCAAATTAATTTTATGAAAAAAGTAATCGTCGCTTTTTTATTTTTTATACCCATAGCCGCAGTAAAGGCACAAAACGTTGGTATTAACACCAATTCTCCACAGGCATCCCTGGATGTATATGGCGATATCATTCTCCGTTCTGCAGACCTTACAGCAGCAGACGGAATAAATGCTGCCCTGGATGTAAACAACAACCGGTTCAGTTATTACCGGATTAGTGGCCCAACTGCTGATTTCAGGTTGGCAGGTATCACGGCAGGTGTGGAAGGTCGATTGATCACCTTATTCAACCGCAGCGGTTTCACGATGCAGCTGAATAACCAGGATGTGAGTGCCACGGCAGTTGACCGGATCATTACCGGCAATAATACTGACCTTGATATTAATGACCGCGGAATTGTAAATCTGCAGTATGATGGGTTGGAACAAAGATGGATAGTATTGAGTAATAATAAAGCTGGTGGGGCGGTAAGTGGAGGTTGGGGTTTAAATGGAAATTCCGGTACTAACCCGGCAAATGATTTTATTGGTACTACAGATAATCAGCCGCTTGTTATCAGAAGCGCTAATCAAACAATAGCAGAATTTCAATATGGCTTTCCCAGCAACAACTATATCGGTACTAATTTTCAGCGAACTGGTATAGGTATGATTGGTACCGGTGCTCCAGCCCATACGCTGGAAGTGGGGTTGGCCGATTTAGCAGGTGGTAGTCAGGGTGTATTTGGAATACGGGGTACCAATTATATGTCGCACTTTAATTATGGCGCGGCTGAAGACGTTTATATCCGTGGTGGAAAGGCCGGAAGCAAAATAGTTTTAAATGATCTGAGTGGGTTAGGCAATGTTGGTATTGGCATTTCCGATCCCTTGTATAAACTGCATATTAAATCAGCTACCGAACAAGCGGTGAAAATCGATGGTCAAAACAGTCTTGTCTTGTTTCATGACCAGGCAACTGACGTACAATATGGTTTTTTGAGGGCCTGGACAAGTTCGCCTTTTAATCCTGCCGGGTATCATGGCCTTGAAATGGGTGTACCCCCTTCCGGAGTGGGAGAACCAGCCAAGCGGCTTCTGTTTTCCACCAATTTTGCTATTAGAATGGTAGTAATGGAAAATGGAAATGTGGGTATTGGCACGAATAACCCCACCAACAAGCTTTCTGTCAATGGTAACATCCGCAGTAAAGAAGTAATAGTAGAAACAGCCAACTGGCCCGATTATGTATTTGAGAATTCATACCCATTAAAGCCGCTGGCTGAAGTTGAAGAATATATCAAAGCACATAATCATCTTCCGGGCATACCAGCTGCTACTCAGTTGGAAACAGAAGGGCTGCATCTTGGTGACATACAGAAGAAAATGATGGAGAAGATCGAAGAACTCACCTTGTATATCATTCAGCAACAAAAGGAAATTGATGCGTTAAAATTAAAAGTGGGTTCAATAAAATAAGACTAATACAAAACTTCTCCGTTATGAAAATGTGTCGTTTTATAGTTTTATTATTACTGTCATCAATTAGCAGTATGATGGTTTACTCGCAGGCACCTCCGGCACCCGCTGAACTTGCTGTAAAACTGCAGGGTAAAACAAAATTTGCTGATATAATGAATGAAGTAGACAAATACTATCGTACTCAAAATTATCATAGCGATAAAAAACTATTTTCGGAATATAAAAAATGGAACCGTTGGGCCTGGTGGGCATCCCGGCATCTTAATCAAAACGGTGAAATAGACTATAATCCTGCCCGATATCTGGAGCAGGTAACAACAAGGGAACAGCAAAGAAGTAATCTCATTGAATCTAATACTGGTTCCTGGACTTCCGTAGGTCCTACTTCCACTTCCTGGGGTGTGAACAGAGGTAGCCGGGGAATTGGAAGGATAGACAGGCTGGTGCTGCATCCCAATAATAATAATATCATACTTGCGGGCAGCCCATTTGGAGGTATCTGGCGAACCGATAATGCCGGCCTAAATTGGTATTCCATTTCAGACAAACTTCCTAACTGTGGTATTGCCGGAGTAACATTTGACAGTAATGATCCCACAGGAAATACGATTCTGATTTTAACAGGGCAAAAAGTTGCGGGTAATTTCTTAGGTAATTATAATATTAATGCGAATAGCGCAGGTATATTAAAAACAACCAATAATGGAGCTACCTGGCAGAAGTTGGGTAATTCACAAACGGTATTGACTGGTTTAACCCCAAACAAACTGATCCAGCTTCGGAATTTTCCCAATGTATTCTTTGCGGCCATGAGTAATGGCATTTATTCTTCTACCGACTTTGGCTCTACCTGGGCAAGAGTACCAGGCACAACGAACGCATTCGACATTGAACAGCATCCAACTAATGATGCAGTACTCTATTATTCAAGCGGGGCTTATGTTTTCCGCTCAACGGATTATGGTGCGAGTTTTAACCAGCCGTCCACTTATACTCCTTCCCTTGCTGTTGTTTCCACCAGTAGTCAAATAGCCGTAACACCCGACGAACCCAATGAAGTGTACTACATGCAATCTGATGGGAATGTAAATGGAAATCGCATTTACAAATCCATTAATAGCGGAGCTGACTACACAATGATCAACTCACAAAATCTGGCCGTTTCTTCCCCCGGGTATAATTATGCACTGGCAGTAAATCCCACTAACAATAACCTGATGGCGGCAGCAGGTTTCAGCCTTACTTCGTCTTCTGATAATGGGTTCAATTTTGGGAATGTAACTGTGGGAGCTATAAATCCACCAACAGTACCTGCTAATTATCTTCATGCTGATATTCATGACTTAGTTTATACTGCGAATGGTGCTTTACTTTATTGTGCCAATGATGGTGGTGTGGCAGTAAGCAGCGATAATGGTGTAACCTGGACTGACCGGTCCAACGGCTTACAGTGTACCCAATACTACAAAATGGAGGGTTTTGAAGGTGCTGAAAACCTGTATATAGGTGGTATGCAAGATAATGGAAGCAGTTATACTACCACTGGAAACCACATGGTATATGCCGGAAGTGGTGATGGATATGTATGTGACTTTGTAAATACCAACAACGACTTATTTTTTATGGTTGAAAACACCCTCGTTTCCCGCTATCGACGAAGTACCAATACAATATCAACAGTATCTTCAGGTATCCCGACAGCTAATCAAAGTTTTTATCCGGATGTAATTTGTCATCCAACTAACGGAAACATCGCTTATATCGCTTACACAAATACCGTATGGCGCACCACCGATCAGGGAAGTAACTGGACACAAATTGCCACATTTAGTAACAACAACGGGTCTACCACAGTAGCGAACCGTGCTTACAATGGTGGCTTTGCAGTAAGCCCCCAACAACCTGATCGCATATATGCTGCCAGTAACAATACAGTCAGAAGATCAGATGACCAGGGAAGCAATTGGTCTGTGGTTTCAGGCACTACGGGCTGGCCCACCAATATCGGGGTTATCACAGATATTGCCACCAATAGCAACAACGCAGATGAATTATGGATAACCGCCACCGGCAATAACGGGGCCAACAGGGTCATGTACACCAGCAATGCCGGGGCAAGCTGGGTGGATTTCACCGGTACCTTACCTAATGTTCCTGTTTATTCCATCTTCTATACATCTGATGGAGATGCCTATGTGGGTACAGAACTGGGGGTCTACTTTATGGATTTTGCGATGAATGACTGGCTGCCTTTTTACAATGGCTTACCAATGATACCTGTTACTGATATATTTGTAAACGAAACGAACGGGGTGGTGTCAGCGGCAACAATGGGCCGCGGCATTTGGCGCAGTGATCTGTACAGCAATTGTGCGCCGTTTATGAATTTGAGTGCCTCCGTTCAGGGCAGAAATTCGTTTCAGACAAATGGCGAGTTACAGTCTTCCCAGCCTATGACTGGCAGCTATGGCAATGAACTCCGTCTGAAAAGCAGTGAAAGAGTAAGGCTTACCAATGGGTTCCGGGCTTTAGAGGGTTCCTATCTTCATGCGATTATTGGTCCGTGCGGGCAGGGGGTATTTGATAAGAATGCTGCCACCCCATCAAAAACAAAAGCAGAAGAATTGAACTTACCTTTAAACCGGTAAACTATACAAAGACACCAGGAAAAGGATATAAATTCAGGCATGAAATGGCTGGCTACTGCAATAGGACTGATCTTTTTTGCTTCACTTGCAGGCCAGGATTTCCGTTTCAAAACTTACACCACCAAAGAGGGGCTCAGCAGCAATGATATACGCAGTGTACAGCAGGATGATAAAGGGTTTTTATGGATAGGTACCGGCAATGGCCTCAACCGATTTGATGGAAATGCCTTTGATCAATTCTATCATAATCCCGCTGACAAGAACACTATCGCCAGCAACGAGATCGTATCTCTCTATAAAGATAAAAGAGGAAATATCTGGGCAGGCTCTATTGCTGGCATCAGCCGCTATGATCCGGTAAAACAAGAATTCAGTAATTATCACCCGGACAGCAGTCTTGGGAAATGCGGTCGCCTGTACGCATCAATGCTCGAAGATGATAAAGGTAAATTATGGGTAGGCTCCTGGTACGAACTGCTCATCTTCGATACCCTCACCAAAAAATTTCAACGGTCAGGCTGGGCCGATTTTGCCGCTTCTCATAAACCTTTTAAAGGAAATAATAACCGTATTGTAGTCGTCAACCTATTTCCAAAAACAAAAAATGAAATGTGGGTGCTTACCACATATGGTTTGTACAGTGTGAACACAGACACAAAAAAGTTTACCTGGTACCCTTACAGTGGTGTGGATGACTATTATGGCTGTCAGTTGAATTACACGGATGAAACAGGGTCACCCTGGCTTGGTACTTATAGCAACGGCCTGCTGCACTTTAATGTTCAAACTAATAGCTGGGCAAAGCACACGATGCCCGCCGGCTGGAATTCAATTGAAAATTTCAACTGGGCATATGGCATCACATCGGTTGGAGCAGACACTCTCATGTTCTGCAGTCTGGATGGACTATCTTTTTTTCATAAAAAGACAGGACAGTTTATCTCTCAGTTAAAGAACGATGTAAATGACCCTACCGGTTTCCCAGCCCTGCGCACCTTCCATATTTCCACAGGCACTGATGGCAACTACTGGCTTACCAGTTCGACAGGACTCGTTAAAATGTATAAAGCGGTCAATACATTTCAAAAACAGGACCCGTTGGGAAAAGAGTCCTATCTCAACAGGGTTTTCCAAATCACTCCCGGTCAACCAGAACTAATACTCTTTGATCCTAAACGGAGTTCCGTGCTACGCTGGAATGAAATAACCAAACAATCATCCCCGGTATTAACAACCGATGGGAAATCTCTCAACAGTGAGCCAACCGGGTGGCTGCAGACGGGGAACCATGCATGGCTTTCCACCGATGAGAATTTTTATCGTTATGATATCCTTTCTAATAAGGCCATAAGTGTTAAACTGCCACCTCCCATTTTTCCATCCAATGAAAGAACGATAAGAAATGTTGTACCAGACGAAGAAGGTAATCTCTGGATACGATTACGTACCCAGGGCATCATCAGGTACGATCCGGTAACTGACAAGGCAGTATATGTAAAATTTATTACTCCGGAACTGGACAGATCATACTCAGCCATATTTTATGATAAATGGCAGCATTGTTTATGGGTGGCAGTAGAACATGGAGGCTTGTATAAGTATAATATACGATCAGGGGAAACAAAAGCTTATCCATTATACCAGCAAGAGGGTACACATCCGGCAACCATTACAGGAATTGCAGGCACTGCTGATGGGAATATGTACATGAGCGACGCAACCGCCGGTCTTTATTTTTATGACAAGACCAGTGATTCATTCTCGCTGTTTACCAAACAGGATGGAATGCCGGGAAATAATTGCAACAGCCTTACCATAGATAAAAAAGGGTTTGTTTGGATAGCCACTTCACAGGGATTGACCCGGTATGATCCTTCTACCCGATCATTTCTGAACTTTGCAGATGATGATGTATTGCCATCCTACCTGAGTTTTATCACCACTGCCGATAATGAACAGTTTTACATTTGTGCAGGATTCAGTTATTATAAATGGAACAGTGCCGCTATTCCTTCCTCTCCAACCGGGCCATTATACATACGGCACATTACCGTAAATAACAAAGCAGTTCCGGTAGCAAATTCGTACACACTTTCATATTATCAGAATAATATTACCATCCAGATCGGGGCCATTGTTACGGGCATGGGCCGGCCGCCGGATATTGAGTACAGCTTCAACAAGGGCAGTGACTGGATAAAGATGGAAACCTCGCACATGGTCAATTTCAGCAGGCTCTCTCCCGGAAGATATACGATACAGGTAAGGCAAAAAGGAAACAATGAACAGCTGACCATACATTTCACCATCAATTTCCCCTGGTGGAAAAGAGGATGGTTCATTGCCGCCGCATTGCTGCTATTGCTCGCAGCAGGCGC
>CALSAT010000172.1:0-7890 GCA_943372905.1 Bacteroides fragilis
TGCTGAACTGGTGAACTGCTGAACTGCTGAACTGGTGAACTGGTGAACTGGTGAACTGTTGAACTGGTGAACTGCTGAACTGCTGAACTGGTGAACTGGTGAACTGCTGAACTGGTGAACTGGTGAACTGGTGAACAGCAATCGTCCAATTAACTAATGAACGAATTTACTCTATAATGGAACTTACAACCCTTACTTCAATCTCTGCCATAGACGGACGCTACAGGAAACAAGTTCACCACCTCGATGAATATTTTTCCGAATACGGACTGATGAAATACCGGGTGCAGGTGGAAATTGAATACCTGTTATTCCTCGAAAAGAAAAAGTTCTTTAAACTGTCCGGTAAAGCCATAAAGCACCTGCAAAAACTGGCCGAAGATTTTGGCCCCGAAGATGCGCAGGAAATAAAACAAATAGAATTCACCACCAACCATGATGTAAAAGCAGTTGAATACTTTTTAAAGAACGAACTCGAAAAGACCGGCAGTTCCACCGCAAAAGAATGGGTTCATTTCGGGCTTACTTCCCAGGATATAAATAATACAGCAATCCCGCTTTCCTGGAAACATGCCATTGAATATGAATACTTGCCCGCCCTCCTGAATCTTAATACAGAATTAAAAATTCTGGCCAATAACTGGAAGGATATTCCAATGCTGGCTCACACTCATGGTCAACCAGCCAGCCCTACCCGGTTGGGTAAAGAAATAATGGTGTTTGTGGAAAGGATCACCAACCAGATCGAGCAGTTCATCGGCATTCCCTTTACAGGAAAATTTGGTGGTGCCACCGGGAATTTCAATGCACACCATGTAGCCTTCCCCAAAACAGACTGGATAAAATTTGCTAATGAGTTTTTACAGCAACTGGGATTGAACAGGCAGCAGCACACCACACAAATTGAACATTACGATAACCTGGCCGCTCACTTTGATTGTATGAAGCGGATCAATAATATCCTGATTGACTTTAGCAGGGATGTCTGGAGCTATGTGTCCATGGAGTATTTTAAGCAAAAGACAAAAAAAGGTGAAGTAGGCTCCTCCGCCATGCCTCACAAAGTGAACCCGATTGATTTTGAAAACGCAGAAGGAAACCTGGGCCTGGCCAATGCCATTTTCGAGCATCTCGCAGCAAAATTACCTGTCTCCAGGCTGCAAAGAGACCTTACGGACTCTACGGTGCTGCGAAATATTGGAGTACCTTTTGCCCATACCATGATCGCTTTCCGCTCTATAGAAAAAGGGCTCGGTAAATTGCTGATCAATGATTCAAAGATCCACGACGACCTGGAAAATAACTGGGCTGTAGTGGCAGAAGCCATACAAACCATTCTACGCAGGGAAAACTACCCTAATCCCTACGAAGCACTGAAAGACCTGACAAGGGGAAACAACAAGATCGACAAAAAAGCTATCCAGCAGTTTATTGATAGCCTGAAAGTAAAAGAAGAAATCAAAAAAGAACTGAAAAAAATAACCCCGCAGAACTATACGGGGATATGATATGTAACCATTGATAAACAAGCATCATCTATCAACCCGTATGAAATTCTTATTTTCCCTTCTTTTACTGGTTTGCCATTTAGCAATGGCCCAACAAGGTAATAAGCAAGTTCAAGGCAATGACGAATTTCAGGCCCGTACTAATGCCCTGACCTGCAATAACTGGTTGACCACCTCTTTCCACCCTTCCGGTGTTACCGTCGGCGATGTGGATATTACGGGTGATAAACTAACCGTGGAGGCGCTTTTTTACAGAAGTTCTGCCTTTGATCCCAGTTTCAATTTTGGCAAACTTGTTTCCAAACATACCGATGCTACGAATGTAAATTACTCGCTGATGCCGGTTACCTGCGAGATCACGACCACCAACGGATATATTAACACTCCCGCTGTATGTCTGCCTTCATTAGACAGGATATATCATGTGGCGATGGTGTATGACGGCGCCACCCTAAAATTTTACCGTAATGGCTTTTTGCTCAGCAGCGTAGCGTGGACAGGCAATTTGGTTAATAATAACCTGTTAACCACGATTGGCAATGGGTCCACTTTCCCTTTATCCTCCTACCAGCACATGGGCTTTCTTAATGAAGTTCGGATCTGGAATATTGCCCGCTCCCTAAATGATCTAAGGAATAATCTAAACACTTCCTTACCCAATCCCGCAACCACTCCCGGACTCGTTGCATATTACACTTTTGACAACCTGATAAATAAACAGGGAAATACTGCCTGGAACGGTACCACCAGCGGACCCGCCATCATCAACTCCATTATTCCCAATTGTAATTATATTATTGATTCCTGTACAGCAAGAACCAATATCAGTAACATCATCAATACCTATACCCCTGTAATAGCACTTGGTCCCTGCGAGAACAAAATAACCGTGGAAGACGCCAGTACATTCAATCCGGGTGATACCGTGTTGCTGATACAAATGAAAGGAGCGGTGATTGACTCCACAAATACAACATCCTTTGGTACAATTACTGACTATAAAAATGCCGGAAACTATGAGATCAATTATGTAAAAAGTAAGGCCGGAAATATCATTGAATTAAAAAACATACCCACCCGCTCATACGATATCCCAACCGGTAAGGTTCAGTTGATAAGGGTACCCTATTACCAAAATGCAAATGTTACTGCTACCCTAACCTGTCTGCCCTGGGATGGCAGCAAAGGCGGTGTACTCGTATTAAATGTGCTGGATACTGTAACCCTTAATGCCAATATTGACGTAAGCGGAAAGGGTTTCAGGGGCGGCAGCGGGTTCAACACAGAGAATCCGTTATTAAGTTGTTTTGTCAATGACTTTTATTACCCGCAAAGCAGTAATGGTATTGCCGGGCAGAAGGGAGAATCATTTGCCAATCTCTCATCTGCCAGAAATTATGGAAAAGGCAGTCCTGCCAACGGCGGTGGCGCAGGTTTGGGCCACAACAGTGGCGGCGGAGGTGGTGCCAATGGAGGCAGTGGCGGGCTTGGAGGTTACCAACTTGATGCCTGCGGCAACTCCCCCTTTGATAATCGGGGCATTGGCGGACACACGGCTGCTTACAGCACTGCCACCAACAAAATATTTATGGGCGGCGGCGGCGGTGCTGGACAGGCAGACAATCCGGGAAATATTGTTCCCTCCGGTGGAAATGGCAGCGGTATAGTGATCATACTTTCGGATAAATTAAAATCAAACGGCAACAGGATCATTGCAAATGGAAATCCTGGACAAGCCTGTACGATCCCTTCTTCCCCTGACTGCCATGACGGTATGGGTGGCGGTGGTGCGGGAGGCACATTGTTATTAAACATCAACCAGTACATGGATAATTCTATTGCCGAAAACAAAGGCGGAAAAGGTGCTGATATGATTGGATCGGTACCACTCGGAGGAAGAATTGGTTCTGGCGGCGGCGGCGGTGGCGGATTACTATTTGTGAAAAGCAGCACTTTGCCTGGCAACTTAACGAACACAAATCAGGGCGGGGCAAACGGCGTGCTTACCACGGATGCTAATAATACATATGGCGCCACCCCCGGCCAGAACGGTACCACACTGTTCAACCTGGTTGTTCCTGTCGATAATATCTTATTCAGGCCCAATATTGATTCTGTGAGAATAAAAGACAGCCTGCTTACCTGCGCTGATTTCGATTTCAAAGGGCTTGCTTATACCAATACCAACCCCGTAGCCAGTTGGCAATGGTATTTTGATGATGGCGGAACAGCCAATACCCAAAACACCACCTATACATTTACCCCCGGCCCTCATTTAGTGAAATTAGTGGTCACTGATATAAACGGCTGTAAAGACAGTATCACCAAAAATGTAACAGCATCAGTACTTTCTATGGATGCAGGGCCCGCTGATACGATCTGCAGTCTCAACTCCACCACCCTGCAGGCCACCAGCAACGGCGCCACCCAATATGCCTGGACACCAGCTGCCTTTCTTAATGACCCCACTATACTGAACCCTGTTGCCACCCCGCCTGTTACCACCATGTTCTACCTCACCGCTACGAATGCTGCCGGTTGTTCAAGAGTAGATTCTGTACTGGTTACGGTAAGATCAGCCACGGGCTTTTCCATCAATCCTCCTGTGGATATGTGCGACAAAGAAACAGTTCAACTGTCAGCATCAGGCGGCGATATCTATAGCTGGCAGCCCGCAGCTTCTTTAGACAACCCCTCCGTCTTCAACCCGGTTGCTTCTCCCGCCGCCACCACCGTTTACACCGTTACTATCACAGATACTCTTTGCAGTAATGCAACAAATCTTTCCACTACCGTTACTGTACAGCCTCTGCCTGCCATAACAGCCAGCCGCTCCAACGATGTGGATTGCAGCACACCCAGCAGCCAGTTATCTGCCAGTGGTGGCAGTCAATACACCTGGACACCTGCCGCTACCCTTAGCAACCCAAACTCCCCCAGCCCCCTGGCCACACCCACCATCACCACCCAATACATCGTTACCGGAACCAGCCTGGCTGGTTGTTCCAACAAAGACAGTGTGCTGGTGAAAGTAAGCCCCGACAACAAAGGCGGCTATTTCATGCCCACCGGTTTCACTCCCAATAATGACGGCCTTAATGATTGCTTTGGACCAAAATACTGGGGCGCCATACAGGAAATAGAATTCAGTATATACAACCGCTGGGGTGGCCGGATATTCTACAGTAAAAAAGTAGGCGACTGCTGGAATGGCACTTACAAAGGGGTGCAGCAAAACCCTGATGTATATGTATTCATGATCAAAGCAAAAACAACCTGCAACCCATCCGTTTTCAGAAAAGGTACCTTTGTATTGATCAGGTAAACTAATACCCTTTATTAACTACCTTTTTTACAGGCCATTTGCAAACCATCAATTATGAGACCGACCTTGTTCTTGTTTATCATTTTGATTTTATCAAATACTCTCGCAGCACAGGTAAACCTGGACAAAGGCCTGGTAGCCTACTACCCTTTTAATAACAATGCAAAAGACGAAAGCGGCAATAAGAATAATCCCTCACAGGTAAAAGCATCCTTTACCACAGACCGTCTCGGAAAACCCAATGCCGCCTGCTTTTTTGATGGCAAAAGCAATTTCATACGCATCCCCGACAATCCTTCCCTGCGCTTCCGCGGCCCTTTTTCCATGAGTGCCTGGGTAAAAGTAAATGGATTTTATACCGGTGAGTGCCACGGCAACAGGATCATCATGAAAGGCTATTCCGATATTGATAACGGTAACTATCTGCTCACCTTTGATGATAACCATTCCACCAACGGAAATAACTGCTACAATCCTGCACCAGATACAAAAAGACAATCCTTTTATGGCCCCTATACAGTTCCGTTCACCAAAAATTACATTGTGACCGGTAAATGGTATTTGCTTACCTATACTTATGATGGAGTAAACTCCCTGCTGTATGTAGATTGTAACCTGCAGGCAAAAGGAACATCCCGCAACTATGCTTTCTCAAACCGGGAAGACCTGTTTTTCGGCAAACTCGACAACCCCAAATTTCCCTACTGGTTCAATGGCTGCCTCGACGAAGTAAGAATATACAACAGGGCCCTCACCAAAGAAGAGATCACCGCCCTCTGCAATACTCCCACTCCCCCTGCCACTCCCAATACCACATGCACCGGCGATAATAAAGTGGCGGCCAAATTCGACTACACCATCTCCAATTGCCAAACCGTAGAGTTTACCCTCGCTGCGGCCAAACAAAAAAACTTCAGCCGCATACAATGTACCTTTGGTGATGGTACTACCTCCAATAAAAAGAACCCGGTGCATACCTACAAAAACTATGGCAGCTATAAAGTACGGGCCATCGTCACCAGTCAATCAGGCTGCCGCGATACCGTGATCAAAAACATACAACTGCAGCAACTGAACACCGACTTCACTGTAGCCGAACAAGGGCAGCCAGGCCAGCTCAGCTTCCGCGTAAAGAACAACAAAGCCTCCTATGCCTGGAATTTTGGCGACGAAGAAAGCAGCCAAGGCGAATCAGCCATTACACATCGCTACACCGCCAGCGGACAATACACCGTACAACTCTTTGCTCGCAACTCCGTAGGCTGTACCGATACCATCCAAAAAAAGATCGATATCCTCCTGCCCGAGCCGCAGGCCATTGCCAATGCACCAAAAGACACCGTGATCATCACCCCGCCCGTCATTCCCAAACAAACCGTACAACTGGAAAAAAGAGACCGGGATGTTATCCGCAATATCATGGTCGAGCATGATTCCATCACCCTCTTATTGTATGATAACGGCATGATAGATGGCGACACCATCACCCTGGTGTACAATAACGACATACTGCTCACCCACCAATTACTAAAAAGCAAACCCCTTACCCTGCGGCTGAAAGTAGATGCCGGCAGGCCGGCCAATGAATTGGTAATGTATGCAGAGAACCTCGGTAGCATACCACCGAATACCGCCCTCATGGTCATCTATGATGGAGAAAAACGCTATGATGTAAACATCAGCAGCAATAAGCAAAGCAACGGTATCGTCACCTTTACGCTCCGGCGGTAGCGGCCCGGCGGAGAATGAACACCAGCAGTTCTTTTTCACCGTCCATCTTGGTACTGTGCGGTTGAAAGCCCGCCTTCAGCAATACTTTTTGTGAAGCCACATTAGGTGTCTCCGTCACGCCGAATAATTCCGTCAGCGGGGTACGGTTATAAAAATAATTCACTCCTTCCTTCGCCACTTCCGTAGCATAGCCCTTGCCCCAATACTGTGGTAAAAAGGAATAACCCAGTTGTGTTTTCTCAATATCATCCGGAATGGGAATAATAACAAAAGCCCCCACAAATAATCCGCTATCCTTCTCTTCCACCAGCCAATAGCCCTTATAATCCCTAAAAGAATCCGTCAGTATCTTTTCCTGCAAAAAACTATCACTTTCCTGCCTTGTTCTCGGCGGCCGGATGTACTGCATTACCAAAGGATCGCTTTGGAGCAGAAAAAACACATCTGCATCCGAAGCAGTAAAGCACCTTACCCGCAATCTTTCAGTTTCAAAAACTATTATCATGTCTTTTTTATGATTCCCAAACTTATTTAATAATTATCAACATCCGGCTAAATCATATAGCCCCTGATCGAGAAATACTATATTTAATTGCGGGAATTGAAATATCCATTAACCTACCAAATTACTTTCTATGCCAGGGAAAGAAAAAAACGATAGAGGTTATGATGCAAAAAGAAGAAAATTCTTACAAGTGCTTGGCTTGGGAACCGCTGTCGTTATCGGAGAATCTGCAGCTTCGCAGATTCGGGTAAAACCAACTGAAGATCAAACAAGGCGTATTGCTGAAGCCGGGCAAAGAACAAGTTATATTTCGGTAAAATTGCTCCGGCCCGAAGATCTGTTGTCGCTGGAGCTGCGTTACTATAATTTTAGCTTGTCAGGAAAAACGCTGCAAAAGAAAGGGAACCCTGCATTTTTAGCAGTCATATTTCAACCACAGTCAATCAGCGAGCAGGCATGGAATGAAGATGAATCGGGGCTTGAAACCCCCACTGTTCCCGGTAAAATAATGATAGGCGCAGAAAGCAGGTTAGTATTTCGTATTCCCGATACGGTCTCTTCTATACTGCTCGACCTGAACGAATTGCTTGCCTGGGAAAAATATGACCTGGTGGTGAATGAGAGGGCCAAACAGCCGGCAAGTGCCAGAAGGATCACCAACCCGGTATTATCACCTAAAATATCCAACCTCCGGAATAAAATAAGCGCCACCCGTATCAATAAAAACCTGCCGGTGGCAAAAAGCCTTTCGAAAGATGAACGGCTCACTGTAAATGCGATGCTGTTTCCTCAGGAGAACACCAACAGCCGGAGAGAAGTGA
>CALSAT010000173.1:0-7797 GCA_943372905.1 Bacteroides fragilis
CAGGTAAGCCTCCATGGCATCATAGCTCTGCTCTGCTATTTCTTCCATGTTTACAATTTTACCATAGTCCTCATTGAAAACAATATTGAGCATCTTCAGGTACGATACTGTTGTATCCTTCAGGGCCCTGTCGCCTTTCCACGGAGGCATGGCCATGATCTTATATCTTGTATCACTGATAGCATTCACCACCTCTGCTCTTCTTTTCTCCACTTTCCGGGCACTTTTACCATGTGATACAGCGCTGAGATAGAAGAGATATTTTGCCGTGAGTTCTGAGCTGGCTTTATTAATATAATCAAGATATTCCACCGGCGTTTCAAATGACTGCGCATTTGAACGGGAGGAGAAACATAATACGAAAACAGGGAGGAGAAACAGTAATTTAAGCAGATGACGTTTCATGATTTTCTTTTATGAGTTTTGGGTGTATGTCCTGCGCTGGGAATTAAGGGGTTTGAAGGAAGAATCCCGAAGTATCGGGATTAGCTGTCATCACTTTTTAATTCTTAGCGGCCTTTTGTAAATTTATTAAATCGGTTATTACTAAAAAAGCTTCCTGGATATAAATATCATCTGCCAGGTTTTTCAGCCAGGCATCATTGATTTCTTTGGCGTAAGGATTATTTACCATCAGTTGTCTGTCGGAGGTATGGTTTTCTACCACAAATGCAGTCGAAGGCTTGCCTACTCCTTTCATTGCCTCGAGGTCCAGCTCCTGTTGTTTGATCCGTTTTTCAAACAGGTCAGCTTTCAGTGGTATTGTTCTAGTATTTGTTTGCAGCATTTTTTTCTGCTCGTCAATTATCTTCCTGATGACCTGGAAATCCGGATGAGCATTTATCCGGGTGGCACTGCGACTGGCGAGTTCCTTTACAGGTAAATAAGGAAGCGGTTTGTAATAGCTGTTTCTTTTTACCGAATCGGCGGCCAGCGGAAATTTTTGAAAGCGTTCGCCAATTTCAAGCCCATCAAAGGCTCCGGGAAATACCACATCTGGCGCAACGCCTTTCAACTGAGCGGTGCTGCCGTTTACCCGGTATAGTTTTCCTGTAGTGATCTTTATCATATCCCCCTTCTCGTTTCCGGTAATATCTTTTTTGCTGTTTGTGTCCATAGGAAAAAGCTCCTGCATGGTGGCTTTACCATAAGTTGTACTACCAACGATCACCGCCCTGTTATAATCCTGCAGTGAAGCAGCCAGCACTTCAGAAGCTGATGCACTTTGCCCATTCACCATCAGGGTCAGAGGCCCGTCATAAATAGTACCCCGGTTGGGATCTTTCAGTGTTACCAATTTCCCGTCTTTCATTTTTTCAGCCGCCAGAGGCCCTTCGTCTATAAAGATCCCTATCATATCCATCGCTTCGCCTAATGAACCACCACCATTATAGCGCACATCCAGTATCAGCCCGTCAATGTTTTCCTTTTTTAGTTTCAGTATCTCTTTAGCTACATCATTAGCACAACTGGAGCCGGTCTCATTTTCCCATTCTGTATAAAAACCGGGTAATAATACATACCCGATCTTTTTTTCCCCTTTCAATACAAAGCTTTTTACAATATTTTCTTCGTTGTCCGCTTTTTCTTTGCGCAGCATTACATTGCTAATGGTGCCATCAGCCTTGCGAAGGCGAAAGATCATTTTATCATGATTAGATTGGTTTAGCACCTCGTAGACTTCTTCCAGTGAAGCCCCTGTCATGTCCTGTACTTCCTTACCTTCCCACAAGAGGCTGATGAGTTCATCTCCTTTATTGATCTCGCCGGACTTCCATGCAGCTCCGCCTGGGGTAAGTTTGTCAATGGTGATCTTTCCTTTTTCCTCATCACTGAAAACGATACCGAAAAAATAAGCCTCCGTACTCAGTTCGGCCTGCAGGTTTTCTTTCCCTTCCGGTGAAAAATAGTTGGTGTGTGGATCAAAACAGGCAGCTATTGCATTCAGGTATAACTCTGTGACGATGGTGGCAAAGCCCGACGGATGATCCAGGATACTCTTTATTGCTTTCAGCTCTGCTTTTTTTACTCTTTCCCTGGCAGCGGGTTCCAGGTTAGTAAGTCCTGTTTTGAACGGAACCTTCTTTGCGCTATCTGTTGCTGACACCACATCATACACTTCACTTAATATTAGATACTTCAGGTACCGTGACCAGCGGTTGGTTAATGCAGCAACATCTGCTGAAAAATTAAAATCGTCACTTTTTTTTGACTGGCCAACGGTTTCTGCCAGCATATAATCAAATGGCTTTGCTAATACTTTATTGATGATAGAATCAGCTCTTAGCAGAGATTTTTTATACAGTACAAAGAACTTATCATAAAAACTCCAGCTCTTTCCCTGCAATTCATCATCCAGGCTGGTACGGAACGACTGCAATTGCTGGTACTCTGGTACTGTAAAAAATAAACGGCGGGCATCTGTTTCTTCCAGTATTGACCGGAATACCGCTACAGAAAAACTATCATCTACCGGGCGGGGTGCATAATGTTTTAGCTCCGCCATCCGTTTTACTACAATAGCTTTTTGCTGCACCGGTGGCAGTTGTCCTACAATTTGTTCATTTATTAGTAATACAAATATTAGTATTGTAAAAACTGCCTTCATGTTTGGATAAGTAGTATATATCGTAAACTAATTAATCCGGCGGAAAAACGGAAATTATTTCGCTGAGATCATAAAAAAGACTTTTTACTTGTGCTTTTTCGGGGACGAAAAGAATAAAAGGAAGAAAAAAGAGTTTACAAAAGCAAACAGCTAAAGTACATTTGCAAAATGAAACGAGTATTCTTCGTATTAACACTGTGTCAATTTTTTTACAGTGTAGCCGGGCAGGACAGCACTCAAAAAAAGGCATTATCCTTTTCCGGTTATGCAGAAATTTATTACCTGTATGATTTCAACAAACCGGTAAATGGCAATCGCCCTGATTATATATATAGTCACAACCGGCATAATGAATTCAACCTGAATCTGGCATTTGTAAAAGCAAGCTATACAACAGAACAGGTAAGGGCAAATCTGGCACTGGCAACTGGTACTTATATGAATGCCAACTATGCTGCTGAACCCGGAGTACTGAAAAATGTGCTTGAAGCCAATGCGGGAATTAAGATCGGTAAAAAGAAATATCTCTGGCTGGATGCAGGCATTTTTCCTTCTCATATTGGTTTCGAAAGCGCTGTCAGTAAAGATTGTCGGACGCTGACAAGAAGTTTATCAGCTGAAAATAGCCCTTATTTTGAAGCGGGGGCCAAACTTACTTATACAACTGATAATGGCAAATGGATAATAAGTGCCATGGCCCTGAACGGGTGGCAACGCATTACCCGGAAAAGTGGAAACTCGCAGATGAGCTGGGGTACGCAAGTACAATATAAACCGTCTGATAAAATCCTTCTTAACTACAGCATTTTTGCAGGAAGTGATTCACCGGATAGCATAAGAAAATCAAGGCTATTTAATAACCTGTACGGTCAATTCACTTTTAGCGACAAAGCAGGGCTTACGTTGGGATTTGATATCGGGTTCGAAGAAACATCTCGTCAGAGTAACACTTTTAATACCTGGTATGCACCTGTTGCAGTAGTACACTATGCTATTAATAAAAAATGGACCATTGCTGCCAGGGCGGAATGTTATAGGGATAAAGAGGGTGTAATTATTTCAACCAGTACACCGAATGGTTTTCAAACGACCGGCTATTCACTAAACATTGATTATATCCCGGCAAAAAATGTATTGGTAAGGATAGAAGGAAAAACCCTGAACAGTAAAGATGCTATTTTTATAAAAGGAGCCGGCAGCAGCAGCAATAATTCATCAGTGATCGGGTCGTTGGCAGTAAGCCTGTAAGGAGGATATGGGATGTGACAGTAGTAATGCACACCTTATTCTACCGTGTTATCACTCTCATTCCTCCGCCCCCACCTGCATTATTCAAACCTGTTTTACTCAGGCTGTAAGTAAAGCTCAGCAGAAAAAACTGCCGCAGTGTCAATACTCTTGAATCTTCAATATAGTTGTTGCTCGTATTTCGGGAGATACCAACGTTCTTATTCAGCAGGTCCCTGGCACTGAATTTTAGTTCGCCCCGGTTAAATTTCAACATTTGTCTGCTGATGCTGGCATTCCATAAAGGAACCTTGGTGTTAAACCCAACGGCCCGGTTACTGTTGATGGTGTATGTAAACTCTGTAGAAAAAAAGAAGCGTTTTGGCATTTCCCAATCTAAAGAGGTACTGTACTCCTGCGAGAAATAATTATTGTTCAATGCGGTTTGCAAAGAATACTTTGTATTGAAATAACTAAACCCTGCTCCTACACTGATGTTTATTTTTTCTGTTGGGCTCATATCCAACCGCACATCGGGGTTCAGGCTTACGGTATTGATGGTGTTGGTTACAACCTGGCCACCGATTGTATTGGTTAATTGTTTACCACGGTTCTTTCCAATACCTGCACTAAACTCCACACTGCCCTTTACCAAGCGCACCGGCATGCTATAGCTAATATTGCTGTTAAGATTGTAAACCCCATTCACATTTACTGGTTTTGTTTTTCGCACACCGGTTTGAAGGTTGATGGAATCATAATTCACTATTTTATTTTGTGTGGCTTGCGTGGTTAAGAACAGAAACAGGTTTTTGTTTTTATACGGACTTACCAGGTGAAGGTGAAGTTGTGCCTGGTGTTGGTACTCTTGTTTCAGGTCTGGATTACCCTCCCTTATGTTTAATGAATTACTGTTGTCTGGTACTGGTTGCAATTGGGATATTGACGGTTGGTTCGTAGAGGTATTGTATGTTAATGAAATGTTCTTGAACCGGGTAAAATTGTACTGGAATCTTGCATTAGGCAATATATTCCGGAACGTTTTGCTGATCAGAGAATCTTTTGTTCCGCTTATTATCTTACCATCCAGCTCTGCATGCTGCCAACTGGCACCAACTGAATAGTTGTATTTCTTCTTTTGCGTCCGCATTCTCAACCCAGCCGTGGTATAGCCATACGTGTTTTCAAAATCGTTGGTAAGCTGGTTGTTTAACTGGTCAAACTTGCCGCTGCCGTTATTATAATCCCAGGTTTGTTTTTGTGAAGTGCTCCTGGTGTTACTTTTTCCTACACTAAACTCCAGAAGGGTACGTTTCCACAGCGGTTCCGTATAAACAGCTCTTGCGTTATATCCTTTCAGGTCGGCCCGGGTGGTACTCAACTGGTTCAGTGTGTCTCTTTTCAGCAAAGCCCCCCCCGGAGCATAAAAACTGTTAATAGAAGACAGGCTGCCATCGCCTTCGCTTTCGTTCATACTTGTTTGCAGCGACAGGGAGAATGTTCTTCCCTTACGGGCAAATTTTTTCCGCCAGATGATGTCATTACGGAAAGTATATCCTTCATTGGCAGCCGTTGTGTTACTGAACCCTTCATTGGTCATTGACCTGTCTGCTGCCAGTGTTTGATAATCCGTTTGTGATTGATTTTTTGTTTTTTGATAGCTGAATGACGGAATAACCCGGACCGAATTCATGGAGTCTGTCTGGTATAATATATTCAGGTTAAACCGGTGATTATTATTCAGGTTATCAGAAAAAGAGTTTTGATTATAAAAGTAGGCTGACGGTAAAAGATACTCCCGCTGTATATGGCTTTCCTGGTTAGGGTTGAGCCGGTTATAGAAATAGTTGCTTTGAAAATCCAGCTTGCTGCCAATAATGTTATTGTAGTTCAATCCACCTCCCCATGCTGTGTTAATACCGTTATTGCGCCCACCACTTATACCCATGGCAGCGGCTTCTTCACCAGACATGTTGATATTAATATTACCGCCACCACCTCTTTGCATCCTGGCCAGCTCGCCAGTAAAATTTAGAATATCCATAAAAGAAAATCCTTCCGCATTGGTGTTGTTGCCCATCCCAATGGCAGAAAACTGCCTGGCCCCTTTGAAAGAATTTAGATTAAACCTGCCTTCATATCGTTCTTTGTTTCCAACCCCGGCATTCACTTTGCCAAACATTCCTTTCTTTTTATCCTTTTTTAGTTTCAGGTTGATCGTTTTTTCATAGTTACCATCTTCAAAGCCGGTGAGTTGTGCCTGATCGCTTTGTTTGTCATACACCTGCACTTTATCAACTGCATCTGCGGGCAAATTCCGGGTAGCCACTTTAGGGTCATTCCCAAAAAACTCTTTACCATCCACCAGCACTTTTGTTACTTTTTCTCCCTGTGCCTTGATACTTCCGTCTTTTTCTACTTTTACCCCGGGCAGTTTTTTTAGCAACTGTTCTACGCTGGCATTGGGTGGTGTTTTGAATGAACCGGCATTATATTGTATAGTATCGTTGATCAAAGTAATGGGAGGTGCTTCTGCAGACAGCACCACTTCCTCCAGTACTTTCGCCTTATCACTCAGGGCCAGGTTTCCCAATTCTGCATTCTTATTTATATCATTGATGGTAAAGTATCTATTGCTGTTGTGATAATTAACATGACTGATCATAAGCCGGTAATCCCCATTGGCAAGGCCTTTTAGTTCAAAGCGACCATCATTGCCGGTCATAGTAAAGGTGATCAGCGAAGAATCCTTTCGTTCCAGTACGGTAACTGTGGCACCCGCTACCGGTTGTTTACCGATGGTGTCAAAAGCAATTCCCTTAACAGTACCGTTCTTTTGCGCCAGCAATACTGTGGAAATACTGATCGATAATAAAAGCAGGAAGATCTTTCTCATAGCTCATTCTTTTCAGCTACGAAAGTATTCTTAGCAATGGGGAATATGGGTTAACAGGACTTTGTTTAATGTTAATCAAGGTTAAAGAATACTGTGTGTACCGAGCAGTTGAGCAGGAAACTTCAAATTAACAGAGAAAGCCCTTTTTTGAGAACTCTAAATTCTCCGGTAATCTTTGCTTAGCTGTTCACTCTTCCTCTTTTGTAGCCCCTCTTTCATCATCTTCCCGGTCCTTATCGTACACTAATACTTTCACTTTCCAGTCCATTGGTGCATAATATTGCAGGGCCACTTCTACCCTGATCTTCTTTACAGTATCGTTTTCAGGATCAAAAGAAAAAACAACAGAGGTGAATTTCATCGATTCGGCAGGCGTTTCATATTTTCCTTTCAGGTGAAAATTTTTTGCCTCGCCCACGTTCACCGACAGGTTATTGAGTTGGTTAAATAATGATTTAAATTTTTGCCTGGCCTTTTCAAAGTTTTCGGTGGTCAGCATCACCGCTTCCCAACTGCATACTTCTTTTTTAGCAGAGTAGCGGGTAATTACAACTTCTTCAGCACCATTCACTTTAAAATTGCATTTATAATCGGTGGATTGTGCATGCTCCGTTATTACTTCTCCCATAAGATTAATGAACCGGTTTGGATAATCTTCAATTACTTTTTTTACGTCGGCGGCCACTCCATTGATGGAGGGTAGTTTTAACTGGGCGTGAGCAAGATTAAAAATAAAGGTAGAAATAGTAATCAGCACAAGTGATTTTACGGATTTTGTCATCTGCATTGGATTTAACGGGTTAATAACAGGGTTCAATATTATTACTTTTTACTTTTATTACATACTTTTAATAGGATTCTGTTCGTTAACCCTGTATAAATTAATAACACTATGAAAAGCAAAGGGCTCACCCACCATCATGAAGAGGCGAAGATCTACCGCCATTATTACAAACCGTCTTTCAATTTTTTCCGTTTGCTGAAGTCTGTACTGGCCGTTTTTATTTCAGGTTCTTCGCCGGCAGCCACTACCTACCAGCGAAGAAAATAGAGACAACTTTACCTT
>CALSAT010000174.1:0-7797 GCA_943372905.1 Bacteroides fragilis
AGGCATTATGATAATAGCTGCAGCCATTTTGCAGCACAAGTGGTTTAAAAAGTATTTGTTCACTATTCCGCTTTTGTTATTAGGTCTTGGAATGCTTGGTGTTGGATTTTTTCCGGGAAACAAAGACCCCTATCATGGAATATTTGCCCTGCTTACTTTCAATATGGGAGGGCTAATGGCTATTACATCTTTTAAAATTGTATCAGCACCTTTTAGATACATCGGTATTGCGTTTGGATTGATAACAATTATTACACTATGGACTGCTTCATTTTTCATCCCTGTTATTGGCGATGGAGGAACAGAAAGATGGGTGGCTTATCCGGTGGTATTATGGTTGACGGGTATTGGTGGTTACATGCTTTCTGAATAAGATTTGCCCTTGCAGGTCTTCCAAAAACATTAAACGGCCTTGGGTAGTATTGTACACTGTTTCGTACTTCCGACGAGAACACCGACATAACTTGAAAGCAATAAAACATTGCTTAGAGTTACTGCCCGTGATGCCTTTGCTCCAGCTTCGAATTGGCCGGGAGGAGCCATAAACGGAAACATAATATTGCATTCGTTATGAAAGTAGGGAATGATCGCAAGTCCTCCTCTTTCGGCTGCTGCCTGCGGGTACAAGTATCAACCAAAAATTGTAACTTTCACAGCATAAACAAAACCATGGACCAACGCATCATCAATCTGTACGACGAATACACACATGCTCCGTTATCGAGAAATGAATTCATCCGACGGCTGGTGATGATCACGGGCAGCAT
Source organism: Bacteroides fragilis (assembly GCA_943372905.1). Classification (GTDB taxonomy): domain Bacteria; phylum Bacteroidota; class Bacteroidia; order Chitinophagales; family Chitinophagaceae; genus JJ008. The sequence continues at coordinate 768 of CALSAT010000174.1, forward strand.
TACTGCTGCTATGACGGTGCTGCCATTGATAGAAGTGAATGCGTCGGCAGGTTCTTTTACCAGCCAGGAAGACCTGTTTACCGAGCGGGTGAGCTTTGCCGGTGTGCCGAGTGCGATGCAGGCCTATATTGCCCGGCCTAAGGAGGAGAAGCCCTACCCGGCCATCATCGTCATTCATGAGAACCGCGGACTGAATGCGCATATAGAAGATGTGGCCCGTCGGGCGGCGAAGGAAGGGTTCCTGGCCATTGCGCCGAATGCGTTATCCGCCATTGGGGCGGAGCCGGCCAATGAGGATGACGCCAGGGCCAAGTTCCAGGAACTGAAGGCGGAGAACAACCTGCAAAATTTCATCAACGCTTATACTTATTTGGGTACCCGCAAAGATCATAACGGGCGGGTGGGTTGTGTGGGCTTCTGCTGGGGCGGCGCTATGGCGAACAACCTGGCCGTTAACCTGCCCGGTCTCAAAGCGGCCGTGGCCTTCTACGGACGGCAGGCGGCAGCAGAGGATGTACCGAAGATAAAAGCGGCGATACAATTACACTACGGCAGCCTGGACGACCGGGTGAATGCGGGTATTCCGGCCTATGAGGAAGCGCTGAAGAAGAGCCAGGTCAATTACGAACTCTATATGTATGAAGGGGCCAACCATGCTTTTCATAATGATACCGCCCCCACCCGCTATAATGCAGAGGCGGCTAAACTGGCCTGGGAAAGGACCATTGCTTTTTTTACAATGTATGTGAAGTGAGTAGTTTGCGAGTTTAAAGGTTAACAAGTTAACTGGTTAACTAGTTAACAAGTCAACTAATCAACCAATCAACCTATCAACTATCCCGTTGCTGTATACTGATCAGGTAATCAAATAAATTCGTTTCACTCGCTATGCCGAGTTTCTTGCGCAGGCGGTACCGGCTTATCTCCACGCCCCGCACGGAGATATTCATCAGTTGTGCAATTTCTTTGGTTGATAAATTCATCCGCAGGTAAGCGCAGAGTTTTACTTCATTCGGGGTGATGGACGGATGGGCTTCTTTCAGGCCGAGTACAAAATCACTGTGTACTTTATCAAAATGCTTGGCAAAGTTTTCCCATTCTTTATCCATGTTATCATCTTCGCCCAGCGAGCGGACCATCTTTTTTAATTCGGCAATGGTCTGCGGGTTGTCCACACCTTTCATCACCTGTCCCAGTTCGGTCTTTATCTTGGTCAGCAGTTCTCCTTTCTTCACCAGATGCATGGCAGAGGAGGCCAGTTCGGAGTTCTTGAAATTGATATCGGCTTCCAGTTTCTCATTGCGCAGCGCCACCAGTTCGCTTTCTGTTTTATTCAGTTCCAGTTCGTGTATATAGAGCAGCTTTTTTTGTTCTTCTTCATAGCGGGCCTGCTGCCGGTTCAGCTTATCCTGCTGCCATTTGTACAGGGTGTACAGCAGCAGGCAGAAGCCGAGCACATACAGCACTTTGGCCCAGGTGGATAGATACCACGGTGGTAAAATATAAAACTCGTACACGGCCACGGCGGATTCACTGCCCAGGTTGTTCCGCACTTTTACTTCAAAGGTGTAATGCCCGGCGGGCAGGTTGGTATATTCTTTTTCTGTTCGCTTGGCCCAGTCAGACCAGTTGGCGTCAAACCCTTTCAGACGGAAGCTGTATTCCAGGTTGGCCTGGTAGCCAAACACGGAGGAAGAGAATTCAAAGCGGATGGTCTTGCTGTTGTGATTGATCCTCGGCACATCACCGGCAGCCTGCATTTGTGGCTCATTCACTTTACTGAAATAGCCGCCGAAGAGCAGGCTGTCGCTTTTATTCCCGATGCGCACTGTTCTTATTTGTACCTGCAGGGCCGGTTTGTTCTTCTTATATTTTTCATAATTGATGTGAAAGAATCCTTTCTCGCCTCCCAGGAAAACATTGTGTTCGTTCACCGGGTAAATGAATTCAAACCCGCTCAGCAGTTTGTTGTTCAGTTCGGGGAAATAGATGATCACTGGTACTTTGCCCGACAGGTCTGCCACGCCCAGTGATTTTTCATGGATGAACCAGATATTGCCGGCATCATCTTCTTTTACATAGCGGATGCTCTGACGTCCCAGCAGTTGCTGGTATTTTGCCGAAGGCTCAAAAAGATCTTTTTCTTTATTGTATTGGTAAATGCCTTTTTCGGTAGCGGCTATCACTTCATTCTTTAATTTATACACATGGTTATTGAGCAGCGAAGGCAATCCTTTCTTTTCGGTGTATAGTGAGGTGGTATAGCTGCCATTGCTCTGGCTTATTTTATAAATGCCGTGATAGGGATGTGATACCCAAATATGATCATCATTATCTATGGCCACAAAGCGGCTGGATTCATTGAAGCCGGGTACTTCTATGCCCGGGGTGAAGCGGCCATTGATATAATCGAAAAAAGCGAGTGATTTATAATTACCGGCCACTATCTGTGTAGTGGGGAATGTATTGGAGAGCGGAACAAAATTCCAGAAGCCGGGGCGGGAAGATATTTGCTGTGCTGCATTATTGGTTACGGTAAAGGCGCCTTCATGATGGCCGAGCAATACCTGGTTATTGATGGCGGCCAGTCCCCACACCTGTCCCTTGGTATTAGCCACGGGTGCAAAGCTGCCGCGGCTGAAACTAAGATCGGTGGTGGCTTGCAATGGCACACTGTAGAGGCCATTGGAAGTACCTGCATACAATATATTATCGTGTATCAGTGCAGTGTAGCCGGACCCATCCTGCAGGGAGGGATTGATCTGCTTGATGGCGCTGTTGTAAGCGATCATGTCTATCCCGTTGTCCAGTCCCAGCCACAGGTTGCGCTGGTTATCCAGGAAAATACTCAGCACATTCTTATTCTGCAGTCCTTCTGTTTTAGAAAAACTCTGGATGATATTTCCTTTCAGGTCGGTGATATAAATACCGCTGTTGTTGGTGGCCAGTGCTATCCATTCATCATTCACCCGGGTGGCAGCATAGATGCGTTCGCTGGCAAAGAGTGCATTATTGGCCGATTCCAGTTTGGCAATACCGGTGGCGGAAAGTATATACAGCCCGTTCTTCAGGGTGGTGATGAGGGAGTTGGCTTTTTCAATGGCCACTATGCCCGTTACCGGATCGTTGGCGGGTAGCTGGTTGGTGGCAAAGAGGGGTTCCCATACATTATTATCAAAGCTCATCATGCCCGTGGTAAAATCATGGGCATAGATCTTTCCATTGCAGGCGCCGAGAAAAGACCATTCGCCGGGAGCAGTGAAAGAGGCCATGGTGCCATTCGTCAGCCGGAATATTTTATACAGGGTGCGGAAGAAGATATCGTTCTTGTAAAAGACGATGTCCCATACATCGCCAAAGGATTGGTCTTTGGCCGGCAGCAGGTTGGTAAGCGAGTGGTATTTCAGTTGCCCGTTGGCGGCGGGTTCAAAATAACCGAGTTCGTCCTGGCCACCCACATATATTCTTCCTTCCGGGCCTACTTCTACGGAGCGGACAATGGTGCGGTTGGGCAGCGGGTGCAGGTTCCAGTTGCGCCCGTCGAAGGAAAGCAGCCCTTCATTATTGGCTATATATATAATACCATTCTTATCCTGTCGGATATCCCAGTTCTGCAATCCGGCCCCATAAGATTGTTTGGGATAATTAATAACATCCGGCAGGCCGATCGTATTCTGACCGGCGGCGGCAAATGGCAAAAAGAGAAACAGGTAAAGGAGCTTTCTCATAAACGGACCGCAAAGGTTTGTGTGAAAGTAGGCAAAAAACCGCTGATGTAGTATTGATGTAGTGCAAATGGTGTACTATCAATCAGTTATATTTTTTGATGTAGTGATGATGTGGCTGTTTTCTTTGAAACTGTGTTTGGTGGGTTTACCTTGTCGCCGCTTAATATTTGCTTTTTTACTCGCTAAACAATTGCTGTATGAAACTAAAAATCACCTTGCTATGTCTTGCTGTGTGTATGGCGGGCCTCTTCCAGGCAGCCCTTGCACAAAACCTGCCGGTCACTGGTACCATTACCAATAAGGTAACGGGCGAACCACTGGTCGGCGCCACCATCTCGGTAAAAGGCGGCTCCGCCAATACCTTCACCGATGCAAAAGGAAACTTCTCCATTACCGTTCCGGCCAAAGGCACCACGCTGGTCATCAGCTATGCCGGCATGAAACCGGTGGATTTCCGGGTATCGGAAAATGCCACTTCGGCCATCATCCAGATGGAAGAGAGCGCCACCACCACCCTTTCGGATGTAGTGGTTGTGGGCTATGGCACGCAGAAGATCACTAAAGTATCGGGCGCCATTTCCACCATTAAAAGCGCCGATATTGAAAAACTTCGTCCGGTAAGAACTGAAGAAGCCCTGCAGGGCCGGGCCTCCGGTGTAAATGTGATCCAGAATGGTTCACCCGGTTCCAAGCCTACGGTATTGATCAGGGGTATTCCTTCATTTTCCGGTACCGATCCTGTTGTGATCATCGACGGTTCACCACAAACACTTACGGACCTCAACTCTATCAATGCGGCGGATATTGAATCCATCAACGTATTGAAAGATGCGGCCACCACTGCTATATATGGAGTAAAGGGCGGCAACGGCGTTATCGTTGTTACCACCCGTTCCGGCAGAAAAAATCAAAAGACCGATATCACCCTGAGCAGTAACTATGGCGTGCAGGAAGTATTGAACACCATCGGTGTGCTGAATGCTTCTGAATATGCTGCTATCATTAATGAAGGAAGCACCGTTTCCGGTGGCAATATCATCTTCCCCAACCTTTCTGCTATTGGTGTGGGCACCGACTGGCAGAAAGAGGTCTTTAAGACCGCTCCTTTACAATCGCATAATGTTACGGCCCGTGGCGGTAGCGACAAGATGACCTACTTCCTGTCTGCCGGCTTCCTGAGCCAGGGCGGTATCGTGGGTGGTATTGATAAATCAAGGTTTAACCGTGGTAACCTGACCGCTAACCTGAACTTTGATCTTTCTCCCAAACTGAAATTCATCTTAAATACAACGGCTGTATTGCTCGAGGGCAAAGGCATCCAGGAAAACTCATTCAATAGTGTGATCGGCAGTGCGCTGAACTACGATCCTACGGTGCCGGTGTTCAATACCGTTCCCAATACGGTAGGTACCTATGGCTTCAGCAACTTATTATTATCAGAAATATTCAATCCCCTTACCAAACTGGATAATACCTATAATAAGAACATCGGTAATAAATTCTATGGTAAAGGAGAATTGCAGTATGATGTTATAAAGAACCTGAAGGTCTCCACCCGCTTTGGCTATACCAAGTATGATGGTAACGCCAAGAACTTTACCCCGCTGGTATTCTATGGCGTGAACAACGTGGACAATTCCATGAATCCGGATGGCTCTACCGTTACCGGCAAATTCAACAATGTATCGCATGAGAAGACCAGCAACTTCAACTGGACCTGGGAGTCTTTTGCGAATTATAATTTCAGGGTAAAGGAAGATCACAACTTTGAAACTGTATTAGGTTTCTCTATGGCCAAAGTATCCGGCAATGCTGCCGGTGCCACCCGCCAGGATGTACCTTTCAACTCCTGGGAGTTTGCTGACTTTACTGCTGCTACCGGCAATAATACCGCCACTAATACCAATGCACTGGCCGGTTACTATTACCAGTACTTCAGGAGAAACCTCTCCTACTTCACCCGTGTCAACTACGACTACCAGGAAAAATACCTCGCTTCTTTTACCGCCCGTCGTGATGGCTCTTATGCATTCGGCGCTAATAACAAATACGCCAACTTCTTCTCCGGTTCTGTGGGCTGGGTGGTAAGTAAAGAGAACTTCTTTAAATCAGATTTCATCGATCACCTGAAAATAAGAGGTAGTTATGGCTCTATCGGTAATGAGAACGTGGATCCGCAATCTGTTTCCATCATCACCGGCGGTTCCAGCTACGGCCCTACTGCCAACAGCAATGGATATACGTTTGGTGATATCTTCTATCCCGGTTCCACCGTGGGCTCTGCGGCCAATGATGAATTAGGATGGGAAAAACAACTGCAACTGAATGCTGGCTTTGATATCACTTTCTTCAAAAGAAAATTCTCTTTATCGGCTGACTATTTCCGGAAAGAAGTAGAAGGTCTCTTGTTCACGCCATCGGCTTCTTTGTATTTGGGTACAGTTCCTATTCCAACGGCTAATATCGGTTCTACCAAGAGCGCCGGTATCGACCTTACCTTAGCATACAATGAAACCATTGGCCGGTCTTTTAAACTGAACACCTCCGTTACCTTCACTACCTCGAAGAATGAAGTGACCGCCACTAATACAGATGGCACAGCCAAGATATTTGGTGGTTATTATTTCAACGGACAATCGCAAAGTGTGACTGTATTTGAGAAAGGCTACACTCCCGGTTATTTCTACGGATTTGTCACCAACGGTTTGTTTCAGAATGCTGCCGAAGTAAGTTCACATGCGGTACAAACCGGTGCTCAGCCCGGCGATATCCGCTTCGTGGATATGAATAAAGACGGCGTTATCACCGCAGCAGATAAAACAAAGATCGGCGATCCGTTCCCCGACTTTACTATCGGCTGGAACCTGGCCCTTGAATACAAGAATTTTGACTTTAATGCCTTTACCTATGCTTCTGTGGGCAATGATGTGTACAGCGCTTATGAAAGAAACGCCAACTACTCCAATAAGTACCGGGGTGTGCTGGCCCGCTGGACCGGCGAAGGCACTACCAATGATGCGAAGAATCCCCGCTACTCCTTTACTGATGCTAACAGCAACATCCGTGTTTCTGACCGGTATGTGGAGGATGGTTCTTTCATCAAAATGAAGAATATACAATTGGGTTACACCTTCCCTGCTACTATGACCAAAAAAGTATTCAGCCGCCTCCGCATCTATGCGCAGGTAAAGAATGCGTTCACCCTTACCAAGTACACCGGTTTTGATCCTGAGATCGCCGGTGGTATCCTGGATACAGGTATCGACAGGGGTGCTTATCCACAGGCAAGGACCTATTCATTT
>CALSAT010000175.1:0-7787 GCA_943372905.1 Bacteroides fragilis
CATCACCCCGCTTGAAATCTTCCGGTTTATCGATCACCCGCTTATCATTGGGCAATTTCTCTTTGCAGGTAAACCTTATATAGACCTCAGCGCCGGGATAGACCGGTTTAGTGAACCGCAATTCATCTATACCATAATTTAACAAAACCGGGTTTTTATCATAGCTGTCAACAAATAGCCCTGCAGCAATGCTCATAATGAAATAGCCATGTGCCACCTGTTGCTCAAACATAGTGCCTGTGAAATCGGTTGTTTTTATGTGTGCATAAAAATGATCGCCGCTCAGGTCAGCAAATCTGTCAATATCTTCCGAAGTGATCCCTCTTTTCTCTGTTATGATCTGGTCGCCGATCACCAGCTCTTCGAAATATTTTTTGAACGGATGCTTGCCCGGGTCTTTCCCCCTGGCATTAGGCTGATATACATTGGTAATGGCAGTGATCGTTGAAGGTGACCCCTGTAATGCTGTTCTTTGTAAGTAATGCTTTACCCCACGAATGCCGCCCATCTCCTCGCCGCCACCAGCACGGCCGGGGCCACCATGCACTAATAAGGGCAATGGCGAACCATGACCCGTACTTTCTTTAGCACATTCATTATTCAATACCAATATTCTGCCGTGGTGTGTAGCTGCACCCACTACATACTGGCGGGCTTCTTTATGATCTGCTGTAACAATAGTGGAGACCAAACTTCCTTTGCCAAGTTTGCTTAATGCAATTGCTTCATCCATGCTTTTATAGGGCATGATGGTACTTACCGGGCCAAAAGCTTCTATCTCGTGGGCTTCAGTCGCAGCAAAAGGTTTATCATTCATTAATAATACCGGAGAAAGAAAAGCCCCTTTGCCGGCATCGGCATCTACTACTTCCACACTGTCTAATGAACCATACACAATTTGTGATGATGCCAGCAGTTTCTGAACCTGTGCTTTTACTTCCTCCCTTTGTGCCTGACCGGCCAATGAACCCATTCTAACTTTTTCGTTGAGAGGATTGCCGATCACTGTTTGTGACAATGCTGCGCCGATAGCTTTCCACACATCTTCCATTTTCTCTGAGGGTACAAATATTCTCCTGATACCCGTACAGCGTTGGCCAGCTTTCAACGTCATTTCTTTCCGTATCTCTTTTATAAAAATATCCCACTCCGGCATACCGGGCACCACTTCTTCACCCAGCACAATGCAATTCAGGCTATCTGCTTCCATATTAAAAGGGACAGATTCACTCAGTATCCGCGGATTTGACTTCAGCAACAATCCTGTGGAAGCACTTCCGGTAAAAGTTACCACATCCTGCGAGGTAACATGGTTCAGCAGGTCGCCAGCACTGCCACAGATCAGTTGCAGTGCCCCTTCAGGCAATATCTTTGAAGCAATGATCTCTTTTACAACAGATTCAGTCAGGTAAGAGGTGACAGTGGCCGGTTTTACAATACAGGGCATACCTGCAAGTAAGTTCACGGCGATCTTTTCCAGCATTCCCCATACGGGAAAATTAAATGCATTGATATGGATAGCCACCCCTTCTTTGGGAACCAGGATATGTGTTCCCATAAATGTATTGTTCTTACTTAAATTATGGCTTTCTCCGTCTATGCAAAGAACATCATCGGGAAACTTTCTGCGGAGTGAAGCATTGGCAAACAAATTACCGATGCCGCCTTCTATATCCACCCAGCTGTCTGCTTTTGTGGCGCCGGTTTGGTAACTGATAGCATAAAATTTATCGAGATGGTTTCTTAAATGCAGGGCCAGCGCTTTCAGCATGTTGCCCCGGGCATGAAAAGTCATTTTTCTAAGGGCGGGATTACCTACCATGCGTCCGTAATCGAGCATGGATTTAAAATCCAGGCCTTTTGAAGTAGCAGCAGCTATGGAATCACCGGTTACAGCATTATATAAAAGTTGGCCGTCGCCGTCGCCAGATATCCATTGCCCGGTGATATAGTTTTGAAGTTTGTTCATGAAAGAATCGTTAGTAGTCGCAAATCTACTAATTGCCGGGGTGAAATCTTAGTTGTAAATTTGATGATTAAATTTAGTAGATATGAGTGTAGCAGAAATGAAACTGGCAGCCATCAATGAGATAAATAAACTACATGATGAAAATGCGATAAAAGAAATCTTAGAGCATTTGGCAAGAATCTCAAAAGAAGTTAAACAGCCTTTTGATGTTGATGCTTTCTTCAAAAAGGCTTCGGAAAGCCACGGTGACGTATTGCAAAAACTTGCAAAATAAGAAATGATTACCCAAGAAATTGTAATAAAAATACATGAGCTTTCTATTATTAGCTATGGCGGCTCAACAGGAATCAGGGACGAAGGATTGATGGAAAGCGCCATTGCGAGACCTTATCAAACTTTTGGAGGAGAAGACTTGTATCAATCTGTTACTGAAAAGGCAGCCGCAATTGCAGAGAGCATTATTATCAAGCATCCTTTTATTGATGGAAATAAAACACCGAACACCTGTAATTAAACAACAATGAAAAAAACAATTCTCTTTTTTGCCATGGTTGCTGTGCTGGCAGCCTGTAACAACAGTAAAGACGACAAAAAACACGAAGGCCACAGTGGTCATACCACGGAAATACCTAAAACAAAACAAGACAGCCTGTATGCGGATGTAATGGCGGATCATGATGCGGTAATGCCTAAGATAGGAGCCGTAAGGGGTGCGCAAAAAGCGGCGCAGCGAATGATCGACTCCCTTTCTTCACTGCCTGAAAAGGCACAGGTGGCAGCTGCCGGGTGGAAAGCAGAGCTACATAAACTGGTGAACGATTTAAACTATGCCGATTTTGCCATGGATAAATGGATGGTGGAATTCAGCATTGATTCTATGAAAGACAACGTGGAAGAACGTATTAAATACCTGACCAGCGAAAAGATGAAAGTAGGCAAGGTAAAAGAGGCTATTATCAGCAGCATGGCCAAAGCAGATTCGTTATTGAAGAAATAAGATTTCTGTTCCTTATTGAATTTATGTTGTCAGCGGTTCTACCCCAAACTGGCGCAGGTGGTGCAATGCATGCTTGTAAAGCAGTTGCACATTTTGTTCAAAGTTCAAATCGCCAAAGAAAGGATTACGGGTAACCAGCCCTGGTTTTTTTTCATATGTTTCAAAAAAAAAGATCAGCTCCTGCTGCAGTGCGCCAATGGCACCTTGTACAGTTTTATAGCGGAGCGGTCGGGGCTCGTCCTCCATCAGCGGGTTCTTGGTATTTTCTTTAAAAGGCTTTTCACTCATCATAAATTCACGCATCCGCTCCAATTGCTCCGGCGGTGTAAGTATTGTGTCTGTCTTCAGGTGTCCATTGGCATTCCGCACTGCATCACCGGCATAGTGTTCGATCATTTGCTGTACACTCATTTTGCCCCATTTAGGGGCCGTGGCAGGGTCCAGTCTTTGCAGGTAAGAAATCAGTTTGGTACGAAGGAAGTTCTCCTTTTCTATACTCATATGGAAGGCTTTGAATGCTGAAAATTACAAAAGTGGCGGGTAAAACAAAAAAGCCTTTCTTTTAGGGAAAGGCTTTTATTTAATATAGTAGTTGGTTATTTACGTTTCTTATCAATCACTTCGCACAACGATTCAAAAATCTCATTCACGGTTCCCACTCCCTCAATGTTGACCACTTTGTGCTGCCTGGTGTAAAAGGCTGCTACTGGCAGGGTCTCTTTCCGGTATACCTCCTGCCTTTTACGCTGCACCTGTTCATCTGTATCATCGCTGCGGCCCGATGTTTTGCCACGGTGTACCAGCCGTTTAATCAGCTCTTCTTCATCCACCTGTAAGAAAAGTACCAATTCAATCTGTGTCTTCTTCAGTTCCAGGAGGTTATCCAGCGCAGCTGCCTGGGCCACTGTTCTGGGATAGCCATCAAACAGAAAGCCAGGGGCATCTTTATGCAGGTCAAAATATGAATCCACCATTCCGATCACCACCTCATCGGGGACCAGCTGGCCTTTATCAATAAAGCTTTTTGCTTCCAGTCCCAATGGCGTTTCGTCTGCTATTTCTTTGCGCAGCAGATTACCGGTGGACAGGTGGATCAATCCATATTTTTCAACCAACTTATCGGATTGTGTTCCTTTTCCACTCCCGGGAGGGCCAAACAGTATCAAATTAAACATAAGTATGTCGTAGTCTTGGTGAGTGGACAAATATAATATACAGGCATCAATTTATTGGCATACGAAACCAGTTTTGGCTCAAAATCACCTTTTGGCTAAAATGTTAAGAATTACCCCTGTCTGCATGGCGACAATCACTTCAAACCTTGTTATCGTAGATTTGTTACTTGTTATATGACAACACTTCCAAAAATAATACTCCTTTTGGCGCTCACCGGCCTCCTTCAGCAATGCAGTTTTTCTCAAAACAACACACCTACTGATAAATCTGTAAAAATGGATACTACCAAAAAGAACCCTGACCTGATAAAGGAAGGAAACCCTGTTTATTCTACCACCGACTCTTCCAAAGTGGCCCTGAGTGAAGAAGAATGGAAAAAGATCCTGCCAGCCGATGTTTATTATATTGCCCGGCAAAAAGGCACCGAAAGGGCCTGGACCAGTAAGTTTGAAAGCTTTAAGGAAGTGGGCACCTATTATTGCGCTGCCTGTGGCAACCCTCTATTCAAAAGCGACACAAAATTTGAAAGTGGCTGCGGATGGCCCAGTTTTTATGAACCCATCAGCAAAAGCAGCATCATTTACACCCCGGACAACACTCATGGTATGCAAAGGACTGAGGTACAATGCGGCCGTTGCAAAGGTCATCTCGGCCATGTATTTGATGATGGTCCGCCGCCAACAGGTCTTCGCTACTGCATCAACGGGGTGGTACTGGATTTTGCCAAAGCAAAAGAGGCCGAAAAGAACTTTACTGATAAAGAAAAGAATGCTGGCAATTAGACACAAAAAAGTTGATTTTTCATTTGTAACTCCCTTTTTTCCCAAAGGGAGTTTTTTATTTTAAAAACCCCCTCTAAGGGAATAAATTTACTTTCCCAAAAAGGTTACTGTATGCAAATGGTAAAAAAGCTCTGCTTGCTGTTGCTGGCGGCAATGATTATTACTCCTGCCATTCTGGCACAGATCAATGTGGCACAACCAATGCCGCTTGATCCTAAGGTAAAGATCGGCAGGCTGCCCAATGGCCTTACCTATTATATACGCCACAACACATTGCCTGAAAAAAGGGTGGAGATGCGCCTGGTGGTCAATGTCGGTTCCGTATTAGAAGAGGAAGATCAGTTGGGTCTGGCCCATTTTATGGAACACATGAATTTTAACGGCACTAAACGTTTTCCAAAAAATGAACTGGTAAGCTATCTGCAGACTATAGGTGTGCAATTTGGCGCCGACCTGAATGCATATACCAGCTTTGATGAAACAGTTTATATACTGCCGGTGCCCACCGACAAACCCGAACTGATAAACAAGGGTCTGCAAATACTGGAAGACTGGGCCCACAATGCTCTCCTCGATTCGGTAGAAATAGAAAAAGAGAGAGGAGTGGTAATAGAAGAGTGGCGCCTTAGCCGGGGTGCCGAAGAGCGGATGATGAAACAAACCCTGCCTGTGCAGTACCGCGGCTCCCGCTATGCCGAACGCCTGCCAATTGGCACCAAAGAATCTCTGGAAAGATTTTCCCCTGCTGCGCTGCGGCGTTTTTACAAAGACTGGTACCGGCCCGATCTGCAGGCCATCGTCATCGTTGGCGATATTGACGTAAACGATATGGAGCAAAAGATCAAAGAAACTTTCAGTGATATACCCGCACCAACCATGCCCCGCAAAAGGGAAGCCTTCCCGGTACCCGATCATGCCGAAACTTTATCGGTAGTAGCCAAGGATAAAGAAACAGCTTTTCCTTCGGTAGAAGTGATGTTTAAAAAAGACCCCATGCCGGAAACAAGTATTGGCGATTATACCCGGTATATGAACCGCCGGCTTTTTACCGGCATGCTTAATAACCGACTGCGGGAGCTGACGTTAAAAGCAAACCCACCGTTTGTTGGCGCCGGCACTTATTATGGCAACAGCTATGCAAGAACCAAAGACGCCTTTCAGCTATCGGCCAATACCAGTGATACCGGCATGGCCCGTTCTTTATATGCCCTGATGGAAGAAAACAGGCGGCTGCTCCTGTATGGCTTTACACAGGCAGAATTTGACCTGCAGAAAAAACAATTGCAAAGCTTCTACGACCGGATATTCAATGAACGGGAAAAAGAAGAATCCTATAAATATGTGGATGAGTATGTAAATAATTTCCTCATCAATGAGCCGATACCCGGCATAGAATGGGAGTACGATTTTGTAAAACAATACCTCTCTGCTGTAAAACTCGAAGATGTAAATAAGCTGGCTGCACAATGGATCACCAAAGACAATATGGTGGTAACACTGAATGCACCGGATAAAGAAGGGGTAAAAATTCCTTCCGGTGAAGAAATAAAAAATCTGCTTTCGGCAGTGAATATTGCCAAAATAGAACCAATCAAGGACAAAGTACTGGCCACAACACTGATGGATGCGTCAAAATTGAAACCGGGTAAGATCGTCAGTTCCAAAACGGATGAAGAGCTGGGTACCACCACGGTGAAACTTTCGAATGGTGCTACCGTGGTGCTGAAAAACACCAACTTTAAGAATGATGAGATCATTTTCAGAGCTTTCAGCAAAGGAGGGCATTCGCTGGTAAAAGATGCCGACTATCATTCTGCCATCAACGCAGCAGCCATTGTATCACAAAGCGGAGTAGGAGATTTTTCTGCTATCGACCTTGGCAATATGCTGAAAGGGAAAAGCACTGCTCTCAATCCCAATATTGCATCTTACAGCGAAGGCTTCAATGGCAGCACTATACCAAAAGAAACAGAAACGCTTTTACAACTCATCCATCTTTACTTTACCGCTCCGCGGAAAGATAAAGACGCCTTTGAATCTTTTAAAACCAGGCAAAAACAACTGTTTGCCAACCTGGGAGCTAACCCGCAGATCTATTTCAGCACCGAGTTTCAAAAGATGATGACACAAAACCATCCCCGCGGCGGCGGACTGCCCAAGCCGGAAGATTTTGATAAGATCAACCTGGACCGGAGCATACAGCTATACAAAGAACGTTTTGCCAATGCCGGTGATTTTACATTCCTCTTCGTAGGTTCTTTTAATGAAGAAACGATAATGCCACTGCTGGAAAAATATATTGGCAGCCTTCCGTCCATGCCCAAAAAAGAAACATACAAAGACCTGGGCATCCGTCCACCGGCCGGAAAAGTGGACAAGGTCATTCAAAAAGGAGAAGATCCTAAAAGCCTGGTGACGATGGTATTTACCTCCCCCGTTACTTACAACAGCACGGATGCTTATACGCTCAGCAGCCTGGCCGAACTGATGAATATTAAACTTACCGAGCAACTGAGGGAAGAGAAAGGCGGTGTGTACGGGGTAAACGCATCCGGAAGCATGAACAGGGTTCCTTACAGTTATTCCTCTTTCAATATCACCTTTCCCTGTGCCCCGGAAAATGTGGACACCCTTACAAAAGCGGCGCTGGATGAACTTAGAAAGATCATCAACAGCGGGGTGACAGCAGAAGACCTTGAAAAAATAAAGGAACAGCAAAAGCGGAAACTGGAAGTGGAAATAAAACAAAACCAGTTCTGGATGACCAACCTGTATGATGCTTATTATTACGGCACCAAACCATCAGACATTCTTAACAAACAAAAATTAATTGACGGACTCTCTTCCAAAATGATACAGGAGG
>CALSAT010000176.1:0-7782 GCA_943372905.1 Bacteroides fragilis
TTTTATGTATATCCCAAATTGGTAAAAGGACAGGGCGATCCCTGGCCGTTCGATCAGCTTATTGCCATTTGTATCGTCAATTATATTTACAAGTTCATCGTGGCGATTCTCTTAACGCCGGTAATATACCTGGTGCATGGATGGATAGAGAGATACCTGGGGCATGATGTGGCTGCGGAGATGAAAATGGCTGCGATGAGGGATAGTTAACAGGAGGCTTTTACAAGATCTGCTACTATCTTATCAATGGGCAGCGTCATACTATCGGCCGAAAAATGCTGCCAGTCAATGAAGCGAAACGTTTCTGTTTCCCGGGTGGCTTCATATACTTTCAATTGCTGTTCGTCAAAATCAAACGGTTTATCGCGGAGGGGCACTTTGATCTCTTCTAATGCATTTGCCATGTAATAGATAGAAACGATCTGGTGCTCCGGATTGAAAGCAGACATTTGAAAATAGTCTGTGGTGTAAATGTGTTCTGCCACATTTACCCGGAGGTTCATTTCTTCCATGAACTCCCGTTGCAGGCAACTCCGGGTGCCTTCTCCAAACTCGAGGCCTCCGCCGGGGAATTTGGTGATGTACATGCCGCGGATCAATTCATCACTTACCAGCACCTGTTTTTGATCATTTAGTAAAATGCCATACACCCGGATATTAAAAAGACTCATGACCGTTGCTTAAAATATTTTTTTCTTGAGGAAGAACCATCCTATGAAAAGAGAGATGATGAGCGATAAGCCCACCGGCATATAAAAGGCCAGTTTGGATTCCTGGTAGGGGATAGGAACGTTCATACCATAGATGCTGGCCACCAATACGGGTAATGTAAGTACGATGGTGATAACAGAAAGCCGTTTCAATACTTCGTTCTGGTTATTGGCGATGATACCAGCGAATGCATCAAGCGTACTGCTTAAGATATTACTGTATATGTTAGCCATCTCCAGGGCCTGTGAGTTATCTACGATGAGGTCATCGAGGAATTCTTTTTCTTCCTCATTCAGTGCGAGGAAGTTGGTGCGTTGCAGCTTCATCAGCAGCAACTCGTTGGAGCGGATAGCGGTTACAAAATACACCAGGCTTTTCTGGATACGCATCAGTTCCAACAGGTGTTCGTTCCGGCTGGCGGCGTATAGTTTTTGCTCAAAAGTGTTGCGGCGCTGGTTTATTTCTTTCAGGTGGTCCATGTAGTTCTGTACCACTTTTTCAAATACTTTCAGCACCATCATATTCTTTTTGTCGGGGTGCCTGTTTTGAAAGGTGTTCAGGAATTTCTTGATGGCCGGGTTGTCAAACGAGTTAACCGTTACAATCTGGTTATGCGTAAGGATGATACAGATCGGGATAGTTATGTAATATGCATCACTTTCATTGAAGGAGTTGTTTTCTGTTGGGGTTTTGAGTACGATGAGTTTTACATTATCATCTTCTTCAAAACGGCTTCTTTCATCAATGTCCAGCGAGTCGGTGAGAAAGTCAATGGGGATATCAAGTCCGGCGGACAATTCAGAAAACTCTTCCTGCTTCAGCGGGGGTGATACATTTACCCAGGCACCCGTTTCGGGCACATTGATCTCAACGGTTTGCTGGTTTATATTTTTGAAATACTGTATCACGGCCGCAAAGGTAAGCGCCCCTTTTGATTCGACTGTAAAATGTTATGGTTAGTTGCCGGTGGTGGTGGCGGCTTTGATACTTTCCAGGTGATGATGGGTATGGTAAATGGTAAAATAGCCGAGTTCCCGCAGGGTGATCTTTCCGAGCAGGGGATGGGGGGCAAGATATTTATCAAGCAGAGGCTCCTTCCATTTGTAAATGGAAGCCGCCATCTTTTTCATGGCATCAGAAAACTGGCTGATCAGTTTTTCTTTTCCGTATTCCGGTAAGACTGGCTTTGGGACAAACCTTCCGCTGGCACGGCCACCCTTTTCCAGTTTCAATTTATATTTTGCCACCAGTTCATCATAGGTGCGGGAGTTACGGTTGGGCCTTCCACCCACCAGCCGTACAATGAATTTGGGGAGGGTAAAAGCGAGGCGGCTTGTATTGGCGGCTGTTACCAGGTGTTTTACCTGCTGTGCTACTGACCATTTACCAACCGGTTGATCAAAGAATTGCTCATCGGTAAGGGATGAACAATAGTCGGCAAATTCCTCTTGTGATAAGAGCAGGAATTTCTTGATATCTGTGATGGATAGATGCCCTGTCATATTATTTTATTTCAACGATCCCTTGAAATACTTTTTCGGCGGGACCGCAAAGCCAGATGTTCTCATAGTTGTTGTCATCAATCCTGTCGAACTCTACAGACAGGATGCCACCCAGTGTTTTTACTTCTACTTCATTAAATCCGTTCTCGTTATGATAGCAGACGATTGCCGCTGCTGTTACGCCAGTGCCGCAGGAATAGGTTTCGTCTTCGACGCCCCGCTCGAACGTGCGGACAAATATCTTGTCTGCCTCCCGCATTTGTTCTACAAAGTTTACGTTGATGCCTTCTTCTTCAAATTCTTTGCTGTGCCTGATCTCATATCCTTTTTTAAAGACATCGATATCGGTCACATTTGTTACCATTTTTATGTAATGGGGTGAACCTGTGTCGAGAATAAAATCGTTGTGAAATTTACGGATGTACTTTACATCTTTCATCTTCAGCGATATGATGCCGTCCATGTCTATCTCTGCTTCATGCACGCCATCGGAGGCCAGAAAGCGGTACAGTTCCCGGTGAATACCGAGGTGATAGGCAAACTTGGTGATGCAGCGCCCACCATTTCCGCACATGCTTCCTTCTTTTCCATCAGCATTATAGTATTTCATTTCAAAATCGAATCCTGCTTTTTCATTGAGGAGCATGAGGCCATCGGCACCGATGCCAAAGCGGCGGTCGCAGAGATCTTCTATTTGTTTGGTGGTAAGCCCTGTATATTCACCTTTCCGGTTATCGGCGAGGATGAAGTCGTTTCCGGTGCCCTGGTATTTATGGAAATGTAGTTGCATTTTGGAAGTAGGGGTTCAAAAGGGTTTCAGAGGTTCAAGTAGTTCAATAGTTTTTTGCCACTCTTAACTTATATTATCTGAAAATATTTGTATAAATGTTTTAATCAGATTCTCTACTGCTGCTTTTCCATCTTTGGAGAATTCTTTTTTGACCCTGTTGGCGACTATAGCATTTACTGCGAGGCAATGATGGCCGAGTAATTTTCCCAATCCGTAGATGGCGGAGGTCTCCATTTCAAAATTGGTGATGCGGTGTTGCCCAAAGCGGAAATCTGTTAGCCGGTTGATCAGGTCCGGGTTGCGGATGCCCAGCCGAAGCACTCTTCCCTGCGGTCCGTAGAAGCCGGGACAGGTAACGGTGATGCCCTGGTGAAAATCCTTGACAAAATGCTTGATAAGGGATCCGGCACCGCTGGTGATGTAAGGCTGACCTATTTGTCCGTGAATTTGTGTGTGGGTGATAAATGACTGCAGGAGTTCTTTTTCCTGGTCGTTATGCTCATGCCGGTAAAAATTAAGCAGGTTGTCGACGCCAAGGCCGTGAGTGGAAGCCACGAAACTATCTACGGGTATATCTTCCTGCAGGGAGCCGGATGTGCCGATGCGGATGATATTGATGGCCCGCAGTTCTTTCTTTATTTCCCTGGTGTCGAAATCTATATTTACGAGGGCATCGAGCTCATTTAGTACGATGTCAATATTATCAGGGCCGATGCCAGAGGAGAGTACGGTGAGTCTTTTGTTGCCCACAAAGCCGGTGTGGGAGATAAACTCCCGGTGCTGCCGCTTTACTTCTACAGAGTCGAAATATTTGCTTACTTCTTTTACCCGGTCGGGATCGCCGACGGTTATTACGGTATTGGCGATTTCATCGGGGCGGAGGTCCAGGTGATACACGGCGCCGCGGGGATTGATAATTAATTCAGATTCAGCTATCCGGCTCATGTTTTTTACTGTTTATTGTCGGGTGATTTGGTAAAAAATGTATATTTGCGACCTTTCAGGTTCAAATCTAAAATCTTATATCTGAATTCTGAAATAAGAATGCTCCTGTGTCCGCCAGTAGGCGGATAGGCAAGAGCTCTTGAAAAGCTCGATATATAAAATGGTCCTTTGTCCGCCGGTTGGCGGATAGGCAAGAGCTCTTCAAAAGCTCGATATATAAAAAAATGGTCCTGTGGCCGAGTGGCTAGGCAGAGCTCTGCAAAAGCTCGTACAGCGGTTCGAATCCGCTCGGGACCTCAGAAGGTCATCTATATTTAGGTGACCTTTTTTTGTTTTATGGAACGGAGTCACCATGCAAAGGGCAGTCAGTGCTCTTCCTTCAACCGGCGGGTCATACAATGGTTCGAATTGGCCAGGAACCTGGAATAAAGATGTCTCGTTATTGGTGATTTTCCTGTTACTGATCTATTTTATTATAGTTACAGCTATTCCCGGGTTTACTATCACGGACGAGCCAGGCAACATAGCCAGGCTGGCAATAGTAGTATTGGAACTGATCTGTGGGTAAATGGGTTTTCCAGCCGGAATTATAACATCCGTGATATTAGTGGGCACAATATTACATGACCAGTTGGCAGGGTCTTCCCATGCATTGCTTACATTCCCTTCCCAATTGACTCCAAATCTGAGCGTAAACACAGGACTGTAGTCAACAGCGTTGACGACACAACGGAACTGGTAGCCGTACATTGTTGCTGGGGGATTGTTAAGCGATAAGACCGCCGTATTCACACCAGTGAATACACCAGATTCAGTAATATCAATAAATCCGCTGCCAGTATTCATCTGCCACTGGTAACTAGCTCCTTCCATTTTTGAGTTGAATATTGCTGAAGCACCAGGACAAATAACATAGTTGCCTCCCGCAGGACTCAGACTTGCTGATTTATCTGTACCTGTAAATTCAGAGAAGGAGTTCTGACCTGTTATAGTCATTGTTTTCTCCGTCATATTTACGACTGTAGGAAGAATATCGGTCCAACTGCCAGGAGTACCGGCCTGCCGTTTATTGATGATCATGGTGTTCACATCCGTGACCTTACCCAGTAAGGCAATGCTGTAATATACTTTCATGGAGTAAGTATAGTTGCTTCCGCCAGTGACGGGTATAGTAAGATAGCCGCTCATATAACGGGCATTGCTTACAGTACCATTGTTTGTAGTGTCATTTGGCCATTGGCCTGCATAATATCGCGGGTTGCCAAACGATGGTACTGTTCCGGTGCCACCCCATGTAATGATAGCGGCAATATTTCCATTGAACCATAAAGTATCGCTGCCATTCAATTGGTGGGTACCAGAAATGCGCATGGGCGGAGGAGAGGTAGTGGTGTTAAATTCATCGCTGCCAATATCAGTCGGTCCGGCAGCAATACTCATAGACCGTACATTCGGTTGGCCATGATCCCAATGAATGCCGGAAACCGGGATACCTCTTCCGTTCACATACCAGCAAATACTATCGAGGGGATTAATATCAAGATTTCCTTTGCTGCTATCCACAAAAAACCGGTTTGATGGTAGCTGAAGCGGGTGCATAATATAGGAATTGGTATCCGTTTGACTATTGCTTCTCCATCCCTGGAACGAGAGTAATGCACTGTTTCCCCAAACAAATGCTTTCGTTGTATCCTGGGTAGTGTACAAATTATGATTCGCTGTTTGCGGCGACCAGGCCGTAGCAGGCGCTGCGTTCTTCACCGTGATGGCTCCATGGGCACCACTTCCTCCTGCTCTTCTATTGAGCAAGAGGTTATTCTTAAAATTGTTTACTACTGAGTTTCCTCCATTATAGTAAGAAAAAGATCTGGTGCTGCCTGAGCTTTGTGTTCCTCCTACCAGGATACTGTTGTAATAGAACGACCGGTTATGTGTACCGGCTAAAGTGGTACTATCATAGATACCGAACATATTAACTGGATTGGTGGAGCTGCCATTAGTGATCGTAACCTGGTTATTATCGACTCTCCATTTGCCTCTTGTAATAAGCCGGATACCGGTGATGATTCCGTTGAAACTGTTTGGCAAAGACAGCCCATATATCCTGTTTCGGCTGACGATACCGGCCGTATCATCAGCTTCCAGTACAATGCCACCGACCTGCACTGCTGCTGTACTGGTACAAGTAAGATTGAATATCTGATTTTTCTCAACCACATTATTCTTACTATTATTGTTTATGTAGATGCCTGATAATGTTCCGTTATTAGTAAACAGCGCCTGCGATGCGGCACGGATGTTACTGATGATATTGTTTTGAATGACCAGGGCGGAATCACCATTATAGAAGATGCCAATGGAGTTACCAAGGGTGGAGGTGCTGGTAATATTGATACCGCTTACCAGGTTATTGGTTACGGTCTTTTTTCTGCCACTGCAGTGAATAAATATATTGGAACTGCTGGCCAATTCAAGGCTTTGCGCATTTGTACTGTCGCCAATTGTATTGCCATTGATGATCATAGCGCCACTGCCATTAGCTCCTATGCAATAGAAAGCTGAGCCACTTGTATTAGTAAGGCGAATATTCCTGAATGTATTATTCTCTACCAAAGCAATTTCCGGCCCGGAATATTGGAGGTCCATTCCATAATAAATGTTGGCGGTACTGCCGTTGATCCATGGAGTGCCACCGCAAAAGGCTGCTGATCCGCCAATATAGTTTCCTTTGATCTGGAACCTGCCACTTACAGACCCTGTTCTGATGGCACTAAAAGTTTGCGAATGTGCGGTGGTGCTATAAAAATGATTGGAGTCTATTCGTCCCCAGTCTAAATTGTTGGATAAGAGGATGGCATAAATATCCATATTCACAAAGTGATTCGATGATACTACCAGATCATAACTTTTGCTGGTGACCTGGTTCAGGTAAAACCCGTAGGTGGGCCTGGTGGCTGATCCGGTTATATTGGAGAATACATTATTGATGAATTTCGGAGAATAACAATTACCATCGGATATCATTACGATACCCTGGGCGGTAGCGGAAGTGGACGTACAATTATTTTGTATTTCCGTGTTCCGGATCAGTACACTGTCGCTTGCTTTATAAAGAGCGATGGTAGCCCTGCAGATAGTTGGGGAGGTATGAGAATTAATAAACCGGAGCCAGCGGCCATCATCATTAAAACGCCCATCAATAGTCAGGTTGTCGGTATTATACAACCTGATCATAGGTAATGAAAGATTGGCATTACTACGGATGATAAACAGCGAATCATGGCCAGGGCGAATGGTTAATTTCAGGTTTCGCTGCGTTAGCAAACTGTCGAGTGCCCAGGTACCGGGCTCGTTCAGGTGCGATACGATCCGTGCTGTAATATCAGTTTGCACAGAATCCTTTGTAATTGACTCGAACAAACCGCCGGGGCCAGTTAATGTTGGGTATCGTTGCCCGGTGCCTACCGTTACCAATGGTGGAATTATATACCGGGTAGCCTTTACCCGGTAAGAGTATGGGGTGGCAGGCGGAGTTACCTGCGTGGTCACATTTGTATGTGATCCGCCTGCGCCGGGGCTGATACCGACATTAATACCAGGATAGTCGGTAGTATCCTGCGCCACAAAATAATATTGTACGGAATCAGTACCGAATTCGGTAATACTGATTGATTGATGGTTGATGTAGAATTTCCAGTTCCCGTTTCTTACGGTGCCACTGTCAAGTTGGCCAAAAGAATACACCCAGGGACTGGTGGTTGGAAAACTTTTACGAGACCAGATGGTGGGCCGTGTATTTCCATCCCGCCTCAGTCCGCTCAAGGTATCAATGAC
>CALSAT010000177.1:0-7757 GCA_943372905.1 Bacteroides fragilis
CAACAGCAGTTGTTTGGCTTTTTCATAGTCCGTCATCTTTACTCTTTCCATCAGCATTTTAGTGCCGCGGTCCACCAACTTATCGTTCGTTAGTTGCATATTCACCATCTTATTATCTTCCACCCTGCCGAGTTGGATCATTACGGTAGTGGAGATCATATTCAGTACCAGTTTTTGTGCGGTGCCGCTTTTCATCCGGGTGCTGCCCGTTACAAACTCCGGCCCCACCCCTACTTCTATTGGGAAATCAGCGGCCGCACTTACCGGTGAATCCGGATTGCAGGAAATACTTCCGGTGATGATGCCTCTTTTCCGGCATTCTTCCAGGGCACCGATAACATACGGCGTAGTGCCACTGGCCGCAATGCCAATCACCACATCTTTATCACACACATTATGCTTTTCGAGGTCTTTCCAACCCTGTTCCTTATCATCCTCTGCAAATTCAACCGCAGTTGTAATTGCTTTCTCGCCTCCTGCAATAATTGCCACCACCAACCCGTACGGAACACCATAAGTAGGCGGGCATTCACTTGCATCCACTACACCAAGTCTTCCGCTGGTACCCGCACCGATGTAAAACAGCCTTCCTTCCTCCATCACCATCTTATCAGCTGCCGCTTCTACTAATTTTTGAATTTGGGGTATCGCTTTCTCCACCGCAGCAGGGACAGTACTATCTTCTTTATTGATATTTATAAGCAAGTCGCCAATTGACATTGCTTCCAAATGCCGGTAATTGCTTGATTGTTCTGTAATTTTTTCAAATGCCATACTCTCTTTCATTTAACTATGATACACCACCAGCCCTTCCATCGGATTCTTTATCACTTTACCCAGTTCAAATTCGTAACTGTTACAAAGTTGCTGCAACACATCTTTAAAACCAAATGCCACACTGCCTGCAAAACTGATAGGTAATTTCCATGCTTCCCCATATTTGCATAAATGATTAAAGAAAAAATCATTCAGTCCGTCTTCAATGATATTCTCCACCATGTAATGCCCCCTGTTATCAGCCAGGAATTTAGTAAAGCCGGCGAGATAGCGGTTGGGCAATGGTTTCTTATATACATTTTCCAGTATCTCTGTAGCATTGGTAGTATAAGTAAGATCAAACCGGCCCCGCAGTTCATCATCAAAAGTGCCATAGAGATAATACTGGATCACTTTTTTCCCCAGGTAAGCCCCGCTGCCTTCATCACCCAGCACATAGCCCAGGCCCGGACTATTCTTTACGATCTTCTTACCATTGTAATAACAGGAGTTGGAACCAGTACCAAGTATGCAGGCAATTCCTTTTCCCCGTCCGCAAAGGGCCCTGGCGGCCGCCATCAGGTCATGCGTCACATCTACCTTTGCCCCGGCAAAAACTTTACTAACTGCTTTCTTCACCGACCTTGCATTGTTGATATTGGCACAACCTGTGCCATAATAAAACACTTCGTCCACTTGTACGTTATGTAGTTTGGGCTTCAGCTCTTTCAGCAGCAGTTCGGTTATTTGTTCCGTAGTAAGAAAATAAGGACTGATACCCTGCGTAATAATGGTTTTCTTTTTACCATTATGAAGCAGGCACCATTCGGCCTTGGTAGCCCCGCTGTCGGCAATGAGTTTTGTCAAAGGCATATAGTTTTTAGTTCGAAGTCCCGGGATTAAAGTTATTTAAAGCTGTAATACAGATAAGAGGTATTATCGCCGCTTTTCAAGTATTAAACCCTAAACTTTAAACTTTTCGATATTTTGCGTCAAATTACATAATAAAGGGTTATGATGGTGAATAAAAAATTGCAGGTTTGGCTTCCGCTTATCTTTTCTCTGGTAATGGTGATCGGTATGTTCTTTGGATATAAGCTGGCTGACAAAAGCGGCAGCAAGAAAGGCTTTTTCTCCTCCAACCGCCGCAGTTCTTTACAGGAAGCGATGGACCTGATCAAGATGAAGTATGTGGATTCTGTACAATTTGATTCGCTGGAAGGAAAGGCTATCCAGGAAATGATGACCGAACTGGACCCTCACTCTGTATATCTGCCACCAGTGGACCTGAAAGAAGCCAATGAAGACCTGGCGGGCAATTTTGAAGGCATCGGCGTTGAGTTCAACGTATTTAATGATACGGTAAATGTGGTATATGTTATTCCCGGTGGGCCCAGTGATAAGTCCGGGTTGCAGATCGGCGATAAAATTATTAAAGTAAACGACTCAACCCTTACCGGGCGGCCTTTTACCACCGATGAGATCAAACAGCGGATACGGGGAGAAAGAGGTTCGCAAGCCACTTTATTGGTGGTAAGGGGCACCAAACAGCAAACTATTTCTGTTACCCGTGGCACCATCCCGGTTTCTTCGGTAGATGCGGCCTATATGATAGATAAGACCACCGGCTATATCAAACTGACCAAATTTTCCAACAACAGTTACAGAGAATTTATGGCAGCAATGGAAATGCTGCAAAAAGAAGGCATGCAAAGCCTGATCTATGATCTGCGGGGAAATGGCGGCGGCTTTATGAATGAAGCCGTGGAAATGGCCGATGAATTCCTGGATGGTGATAAACTGATCGTGTACACGCAGGGCGTTAACAGTAAGAAAAGAGAATACCGCTGCAAACGCCCCGGTCTTTTTGAAAAAGGCAAACTGGTAATATTGGTAGATGAGTTATCTGCCAGCGCCAGCGAGGTATTGGCCGGTGCATTGCAGGACTGGTGCCGGGCTACTATCATCGGGCGCCGTACTTTTGGTAAGGGGCTGGTGCAGGAACAATATTCACTAAGTGATGGATCGGCTATCCGGCTCACCGTTGCACGGTACTACACTCCCCTGGGGCGGAGCATACAGCGTTCATACGAAAAAGGAAAGAAAGTATACATGGATGAATTGTGGGACCGTTTCAGCAGTGGCGAAATGCTCTCAGCTGATTCATTAAAAAGCCATAACAACGGAAAACAATTTACTACTAACTGCCGCGACACCTTGTATGACGGAGACGGTATCAGTCCCAATGTTTTCGTCCCTTTTGATACCAGTCATAATATGCAACGGATACTGCGGATAATGAGTACCAACCAGTTCAACAATTTTGTGTACAACTATTACCTGCAAAACAAACAAAAGATCGATCAGTATAGATCAGCCAATGAATACACATCCGGTTTCAACAGCGGGGACATGTGGACCAGCCTGCTCGGCAAAACAAACGATTCCTTCAAGTTAAAAACAGCGGGCACTGCAGAGAGGATCCTGATAGAACAACGGCTGAAAGCCCTGCTGGCCCGGTATAAATGGAGAAACTCCGGTTTTTACCAGGTACTGAACAGCGATGATATAGCTGTAAAGAAGGCGCTGGAAATAACAGGTAAATAACAACGGGATGAAATTTTTTCAATCATTATTTGTAATTACCTCCCTTTTATCTCTTTCATGCAAGGGGCAAAAAGCAGATAAGGAGAAAGAAAAGAGCAGCGCTGTTGATTTTCTCATCCCTGAAAGAGCAACAGGCTGGGTATCTGATTTTGAAAAAATTCTCACTGAAAAGGAGGTAGCATTTTTTGATAGTATTATTTCTCTTCATGAGCAACAAACTACAAACCAGGTAGCCCTCGTAACCTGTCATCTTGATACTTCGATCATTCATTCGGCATCCGATTTTAGCCAGTTCTCTCTGACCCTTTTCAGAAAATGGGGTGTTGGAACAAAAGAGAAGAACAATGGAATTGGAATACTGATAAGCACTAACCTGAAAAGGATCAGGATCGAAGTTGGCTATGGGCTTGAAACAAAACTCACCAACATGGAAGCCCAAAATATTATCGACTCCCTGATTCTTCCCGAATTCAAAAAGGGCGGGTACTTCATTGGGATTTCAAAAGGGCTGGAAGCTATCTTAAGCGAGATCCAATAAAAAAAGCAGTCCCTCCAAAAAGGGACTGCTAAGGGTAAGGTATGTAGTAACTATTTGACCTATTCACTATTCACCATCCACCTTTATCTATTCTATTTATTCTCATCCCACCATTTCTTTTCCATTTTATAGGAACCGAAAAGGCCCAGTCCGCCGCCAATGGCGATCAGTGAGAAATAGATGGCCGGGTTTCCATGCTCATGGCCCCTCAAATTCTGAAAGAGATAGGTATTCAGCACATAGGCGGCAAAAAGACCCAAACCTGCCCCTATCAGCAGTAAAGCCCATTTCAGGTTTTTATACGGAGCCGGCCGGTTGGCAAACTCTTTGGGGTTCATTCCTTTTTCGATCATCGCCAGGTTCTGGCGGGTTTTCAGGTAATAAATGCCGAATATCATGGCAAAACCGCCTGCAAACATGGTAATTGGTACTAAAGCTTCTGGGCCGTCCATAATTGTTGTTTTATAAATTAATGATATTGTTATCGTTTCTTCTATGACTACAACCGTTTTCCCGGGGTTACAGCCTGAAAGAACTTTTTTTTGCTTGCCAGCCTTTCAACCGGCGTACATAAACTAAGACTACACCTTATGAGGCCAGGTTACAGGCTGCTGAAACCTTTCTGAAATACACGTTACCTATTATCGGCACCGGTCAAATGCCCGAACGGTCAACTATTCACTTTTCACCAATTCACTCCCTTCAATTAAATACGTAACTTGTACTGTAACCTAACCAGTTATCATGTAGTCTTACTACCTGAATGTCTACCGGACTGAATGATAATGAAATCATTAGCCAAGTGCTAAGTGGTGACTACCAGGCCTATGCAGGATTGGTGAACCGCTACCAGAACTATGTCTTTACCCTCACTTTGCGGATGGTAAAGAACAGGGAGGATGCGGAAGAAGTGGCGCAGGATGTATTTATTAAAGCTTATAAATACCTGGCCGATTTTAAAGGCGCTTCCAAGTTCACCACCTGGCTATATACCATCGTTAACAATACGGCTATCAGCTTTTTGAGAAAAAAGAAACTGGATATTCATTCCCTGGATAATGAAAGGGTATTTGAAGTGGCCGACAGCCAGGATTCGGGAATGAGGGCCAATCTGGTGGAACAAAAATCAAAACTCGGTATGGTGAACCAGGCCATTAGCCTGCTTAGCCCCGATGATGCGCAGATCATCACCCTGTTTTATAAAGCAGAACAATCGCTGGAAGAAACGGCACAGGTGCTGGGTATAGAAGTGAATGCCGCTAAGGTGCGGCTGCACCGGGCCCGGACAAGATTGAAAGAGAAAATGGAAACCTACTTCGCCGAAGAAGTTAGAAATTTATAACACCCTGTCCCTAAAGGGAACTTAGGTGCATGAACAAATTATATTTTGATAAAGCCATTAAAGAAGTGAGGTACTAAATGAATAACACTAATAATAACTCCCCTTCAGGGGCCGGGGGTATAGAAGAACGTCTCTGGAATTTCATCGACGGAACAGCTTCTGCTGATGAAAAAACAGTGATAGAGCAATTGCTGCAGCAGGATGCGGAATGGAAAGCAAAGTACAGTGAGCTGCTGGAAATAAACAAACTGTTGCAGGCATCCGAGCTGGAAGCGCCATCCCTCCGGTTCAGTAAGAATGTAATGGAGGAGATATCCAAACTGCATATAGCTCCGGCCACTAAGACTTATATCAACAAGAAGATCATCTGGGGTATCGGTATATTCTTTATTGCCATGTTCATTGGGTTCCTTATTTATGGCTTTGGGCAAATGGCCTTTACCGGCGGTGAAGAAAGCAAGGTATCAAAAGAAATAAGCAAGTTTGACATGAGCAAGTTTTTCAACAATAACTGGATCAATGCTTTTATGATGATCAATGTGGTGATTGGGCTGGTGCTGCTGGATAATTTCCTGGGCAATAAAAGAAAAGAGTTCAGGAAAGGAGCTTAGTCATAAACAAAGAAAGATTTTTTGATTTAAGATACTTGATGATGTAATATCATTAAGTCCGGTACGCCCCTGCTGTTTACAGCGGGGGCTTTTTTTAATTTAAATCCCAGTGCTAACAACTGTTATCATCCGGGGGCAAAAACTTACCTTTACCGCCGAAACAAAAAAAGGCATGGACATCAAGAACAACATATTAGAAACGATTGGCAATACCCCGCTCATCAGGCTGAATAAAATAACTAAAGACCTCCCCTGTACCGTGCTGGCAAAAGTGGATTATTTCAATCCCGGCAATTCCATTAAAGACCGTATGGCACTGAAAATGGTGGAAGTGGCTGAACAGGAAGGCAAATTGAAGCCCGGCGGCACCATTATAGAAGGAACAAGCGGCAACACCGGAATGGGACTGGCGCTGGCGGCCGTGGTGAAAGGTTACAAATGTATTTTCGTTACCACCGATAAACAATCCAAAGAGAAAGCAGACATACTCAAAGCCGTAGGCGCTGAAGTGATCGTTTGCCCCACCAATGTATTGCCCGAAGATCCCCGCAGTTATTACAGTGTGGCAGCAAGGCTGGCGAAAGAAGTACCCAACTCCTACCACATGAACCAGTATGATAACCTGGCCAACCGCCTGGCGCATTATGAAAGCACCGGCCCGGAGATATGGAAACAGACAGACGGCAAGATCACTCACCTTGTTTGCACCGCTGGTACCGGCGGCACCATCGTGGGAACTGCTAAATACCTGAAAGAACAAAACCCCAACATACAGGTGTGGGCCATCGATGTATTTGGCTCACTGCTTACCAAGTATTTCCGCACCGGGGAGATCGATATGAACGAAGTGCATCCTTATATCAGTGAAGGATTCGGCGAAGACTTTGTGCCAAAGAATTATGATATGAGTGTAATAGACCATTTCGAACAGGTAACTGATAAGGACGGCGCCGTAATGGCAAGAAAACTGGCGAAAGAAGAAGGGCTGTTCTGCGGCTACAGCGCAGGCAGTTGCATACAGGGGTTGCTGCAACTGAAAGATAAATTGAAAAAGGATGATCTCGTTGTGTGCATCTTCCATGATCATGGCAGCCGCTATGTAGGCAAAATATATAACGACCAGTGGATGATAGAGCGGGGCTTCCTCGATGTAAAAACTTTCCGTGATGTGGTTAGTGCAAGAGGCACTAAAAGACTGATCACCATCGATCCTTCACAAACAGTTTTGGAAGCAGTTGAGCTGATGAAGAAATATGACATTGAGCAAATACCCGTTATTAACAGCGAGGGGCCCATTGGTGCCATTAGTGAGGGTGGTTTGTTTCAAAAGATATTCGACAATCCTGAAATTAAGAACTCCAGAGTGGAAGAAGTAGTAGAACCATCCTTCCCGCTGGTGGCTTTTGATACCCCGGTAGAGCGGCTGAGCCACCTTATCAATAAGGAAAATGGGGCCGTTTTAGCCAAAGATGAGGCTGGCAATTATCATATCGTAACTAAGTACGATGTGATACAATCACTTGGTAATTGATGCATACTAAAGGAAAGATTGATCCTGCGCAATGCCGGGAACGATTGCGTATGCCATTTTCCGTAATTATACGAATAACCTTTTGCGTAAACCCGCAATACTCCCCTGTTGGCTTTACTATAAATGTGGTAAATACTGTCGTAAAAAAATAGGGTTGTTTTGCTCTATTCTGTTAAGAATGTGCTAACTATATTTGTTATCCAATCATCCAATACCAATTGAAAAAACAGAAAACCCAATCCTAGAAAAACCAAGAATGTCCAATGTCCAAGATTTGATGAACCGTCCAAAGTCCAAATGATCCTTGAAAACCGACCCCAAGTGTCACCGTGTCCAAATCCATGAAAAGAATTCAAAGTCCGGAACCCTCCT
>CALSAT010000178.1:0-7700 GCA_943372905.1 Bacteroides fragilis
ACCGTTTTTATACCGATGATTGGGGACTGACAGCACATACTTTACAACTGGAGTCGTCAATTAAAGTATCGCCGTTCTTATCCATCACTCCCTTTTACCGGTATTACACACAGTCGGCGGTCGATTATTTTGCACCCATCCGTACCCATAAGCTCACGGATCAATATTATACCAGTAACTATGATCTGTCCAAGTTCAACAGTAATTTTTATGGCGCAGGTTTCCGGGTGTCACCACCAAAAGGAATTTTTGGTATACAACGATTAAGCATGCTTGAACTCCGGTATGGACATTATACCCGTACCAACGGGTTAAAGTCAGACATTATTTCCCTGAGCCTGAAGTACAAATAAGCCCGATTTAATTCTGCTTCGTAAATTGCCGGTATGAAAACGATACCCCCAATTTTATTTTTCATACTAGTGACCCTTACTGGCTATGCACAATCCATCATTAAAGGCAGGGTGGTGAATGCGACAACGGGTGCCGGCATTCCCGGCAGCAGTATATTTATCAGCAATACATCAAAAGGTACGGTCTCTGATGGCAGTGGTTTTTTTCAGCTGGATAATGTGCCGGCCGGTAAGCATGAGCTGGTGATCTCCTCGGTTGGTTATACAACGGTCACCTATTCATTTAATGATGCGCAATTACCATTGCAACTGAAAGTAGAGTTGACAGTGAAAGTAAAAGAACTGCAGAATGTGGTGGTGGAGCAATCGGTAGAAGAAGGCTGGGAAAAATGGGGAAAGATCTTTATGGACAATTTTGTGGGCACCACAGCCGAAGCGGCGCAATGCCGGATCAGGAATGAACAAAAGATCCGGTTCCGGTATTATAAAAAATCAAACCGGGTAGCAGCCTACTGCGATGAGCCCATTATATTGGAGAATAAAGCCCTGGGCTATACGGTTTCATACCAGCTGGAAAACTTTGAAGTCAACTTTAAAGACAGATCAACTTTTTTTCTTGGCTATTCATTGTTTGAACCCATTAGTACTTCCAATAAGAATAAGCAACAAAAATGGATCGATAAACGGCAAGACATATATACCGGCTCCGTCATGCATTTTATGCGAAGCCTGTATGCCAACCGCCTGGCAGAAGAAGGATTTGAAGTGCGACATATGACCAGAGTGCCCAACGAAGAGAAGCAACGGGTAAGGAAGATAAAGGGAATCCCCATGCATTACAGCAATAGTGGAATATCCGTAGTTGTAAGTGGCAGTGAAAACGATACAAATGCTGCATTTCCTCCGGATTCAGTACGTTATTACCAGGCCGTGATGCACCAGCCGGATATTATTGAGACGATTGGTGTCAACCTGCTAACGGCGGACAGTTTAATCATTGAGAAGAAAGACAATGTATCGTTTCTGTATTTTCCGGATTATATCTATGTGGCTGTAAAGTCGAGACGGGAGGCTAATGAGTATGTACTAACACAGTTTCCGAAACGGGCCGCCAGTTATCAGCGGTCATTTGTGGTGTTGCTCAATGAAAAGATCATTTCGATTGATAAAAACGGCAACTATTATGACCCGCAGGATTTTTTCACCTCCGGTTATTGGGGCTGGAGCGAAAAAATGGCAAATACTTTGCCATTGGATTATGAGCCGGGAAAATAAAAGCCCCACGGAAATGTGAGGCTTTCATATTAGTGCAAGAATTTGTATTAAATGATCAGCAACGCATCTCCATAGCTGAAGAACCGGTATTTGTCTTTGATCGCTTTTTTATAAGCTTCCATGGCCAGCTCATACCCAGCAAAGGCGCAGGTCATGATAAGCAGGCTGGTCTTTGGCAGGTGGAAGTTGGTAACCAGTGAATCTGCAATATTAAAATCATATGGCGGGTGAATGAACATATTGGTCCAGCCTTCAGATGGTTTCAATAATTTCTGTGCTGTAAAGGAAGACTCCATGCCACGCATAGTGGTAGTGCCGATAGAGCAAATACGGTGGCCGTATTCTTTGGCCCTGTTGACGATCTTGCAGGCTGTTTCATCAATGTGGTAGTATTCAGCGTCCATTTTATGTTTGCTCAGGTCTTCTACTTCTATAGGACGGAAGGTACCAAGGCCAGTGTGTAAAGTGATCTCTGCAAAACGGATGCCTTTTATTTCCAGTCGTTTGATTAGCTCACGGCTGAAGTGCAGACCGGCTGTGGGCGCAGCCACCGCACCTTCGTGCTTTGCATATACGGTCTGATAACGTTCCTTATCCTCTTCGTCTGGTTTGCGTTTGATGTATTTGGGCAGAGGTGTTTCGCCCAGTTTTTCCAGTTGTGCACGGAACTCTTCCTCGCTTCCTTCCCAGAGGAAACGAATGGTACGGCCACGGCTGGTGGTATTATCAATTACTTCTGCCACCAGGTCTTCCTGGTCGCCAAAGTAGAGTTTATTGCCTACCCGGATCTTTCTTGCGGGATCAACGATCACATCCCAAAGGCGGTTAGGGCGGTTCAGTTCACGCAGTAAGAACACTTCGATCTTGGCGCCGGTTTTTTCCTTGCGACCATACATACGGGCAGGAAAAACCTTGGTATTATTTACCACAAAAACATCCTTATCATCAAAATAATCGATAATGTCCCTGAAATATTTGTTTTCGATGTCGCCGGTATGGCGGTTCACCACCATCATACGGGCATCTTCACGTCTTTTGGCCGGGTTCTGGGCAATGAGGTTTAAAGGGAGATCGAATCGGAATTGTGATAGCTTCATGAGTATTTTTAAGTTTAATAAAAAGTCTCATGACGCAAACCTGACAGGTGCCGGGAGAGGTATCCAACTCCGGCCTTACGGCGCCGGGTTTGGTCAAAACGACTGCATTTAAAGCGGGCAAAGGTATACTTTTCAGGCCCAAAATCCCGTTTAATTGTACACATTCTTTGCATCCCAGGCTGTTCAGGGATCAAAACGTGGCAAATCATTGGTTTTCAAAATAATTTTATGCTTTTTATTGCATCCCCCCATCTTACATTTGTTTACTATATTTTTTATTAATATCACCACCTGTATGAAGAGATCCCTTCTGATTTTCAGTTCCCTGTTGTTTTTTCATGTCGCCGAAGCCCAGTTGACCCTGAAAGCCAAGAAATATCCCAGTTTATTATGGGAGATAACCGGCAAAGGGATGAGTAAGCCCTCTTACCTGATCGGCACGATGCATGTAAGCAGCAAGCTGGCCTTCAACCTTCCCGACTCCTTCTATATTGCGATCCGGAATGCACAGGTGGTGGCACTGGAAACCAACCCGGAAACCTGGCAGGAAGATATGAGTAAGTATGATTTGGGAGAAATGGGTTATTCACCTTATGGAAACAGGTATAGTGGTTCCAGTATGCCCAGTGACTACATTACGATAAATACACTGAAATTCTATAAGTACGATACCAAGATCGAAAGGTCTTTATACAGCAACCCTTCCACCATCAACAATTTATTATACAGAAGCTATGGTAATGAGTCAAGCGATTTTGAAGAGGATACCTACCTGGATATGTATATCTACCAATGCGGTAAAAAATGGGGTAAGAAAGTGGCCGGCGTTGAAAACTACGGCGAAAGCATGAAGTTGATGGCAGAGGCTTATAAAGATGCCGCCAAAGAAAAAAACAGGAAAGAAAGAAGCTATGGCGATATGGATGAGGAGTACTCAGCCCAGAAACTGCAGGAAGCGTACAGAAGTGGTAACCTTGACCTGCTGGATTCCATCAATAAATACAATAGTTTTTCTGCGGTCTTTGATGAGAAATTTCTATACAAGAGAAATGAGATACAGGCCAACTCCATTGATTCAATAATAAAATCTGGGTCAGTGTTATTTGTAGGTGTTGGAGCTGCCCATTTGCCCGGCGAAAGAGGTGTGATAGAAATGCTGCGCAGCAAAGGCTATAAACTTCGTCCGGTAAAAATGGGAGAAAGGGCCAGCAAGGAAAAAGATGGTGTTGATAAACTGAGGGTACCGGTTACCTTCAGAACTGAAACCTCCGATGATGGCTTATTTAAAGTAGATATCCCTGGTACGTTTTATAAGTTTGGTGAGGATGCAGCACTTGACCAGAAGCAGTATGCCGATATGGCCAATGGTAGTTATTACATGGTGACCCGCATTATGACCAATGCGTGGATGTGGAACCATACCAGCGATGATGTGTATAAAAGGATCGACAGCTTGCTGTATGAAAATATTCCCGGTAAAATAATCACCAAGACTGCCATTACCCGCAATGGATACAAAGGATTTGATATAGTGAACCGCACCCGACGTGGCGATGTGCAGCGTTATAATATTTTCATTACGCCTTTTGAGATACTCTTCTTTAAAATGAGTGGTACCGGTGAATATGTAAAAGAAGGAGAGGAGGCTAAAAAATTCTTTGGCAGTATCCAGATCAGGGAATACAAAAATGGAGTGGAAGCAGGCTCCGGTTGGAAAAAATACTCACCTTCTTTCGGCGGCTTTAGTATTGATCTGCCACATGAACCTTACCTCGGCAACGATGGAAGCTGGCTTTTTGACGCTGCCGACAAAACCACTAATACCTATTACAGGATCATACGTACAGATATTCATAACTACAGTTTTACTGAGGAAGATACATTTGACCTTGCCCTGATGAATGAAAGCTTTATGGCTTCGGAGTTTATTGATACCCAACTGTACCGGAAACAAACAAGCTATAAAGGATATCCGGCACTGGATTGTAAATACAAGGATAAGGACGGACAGTATTATGTTGTTCGTTTCCTGATACAGGGACCGCATTACTATTCATTAGTGACGCATGGAAAACAGGAAAATCCTGCAATGAGCAGCTTCCTTAATTCTTTTGAGGTAAAACCATTTGCGTACCGGGAATCAAAACAACAAACAGACACCTCTCTTTATTTTACAGTAAACACGCCTGTTTTCCCTGAGGATAAAAAGATCAAGCTCGATATTCCCCGGTACTTTCCCTATGGAAGAGATGACGACGAAGAAGAAGAATCCGAAGATGATCTGCTGCAAAGCGGGGCTTACCGCAACAAAACCATCTTTAATGATACTACCGGGGAAAAAATACATATTTCGTTTTCAAAAACACCGCGGTATTATTATTCTGATGACAGCTCCTATCTTACAAAGGACAAGCCTTTTTACCATATGGGCGACTCGTTGTGGATCGTACGAAAAAGAGTGAGGACAGAACTGCCCGGAAAAATGAGAGTAACGGAGACGATCTTTACCGATACCGGAAGCAGCCGTACTTTCTGGAGCAAAAGCTATTATAAAGACGGCACCCGTTTTTCCCTACTCAGCCAATCAGATACGCTGACACAGCCTAGTTCTTTTGTAAAGAATTTTTATGAAACGTTTACTCCCGCTGATACATTAAAAGGGCTGAACCCATTTGTAAAAAAGTCCAATCTGTTCTTTGAAGATTATTTAAGCAAAGACAGTGTATTGCATAAGCGGGCGGTTAAAAATATATCGGAAATAGAATTGGACTCTGCGGACTTCCCACAATTGAAACAACTGATCAGTATTATTAACTGGGAAGAGAAAAATTACCTGGATACAAAGGAAGCATTGATCAGCAAGTTGGGAAATATTAAAACCAACCAGGTAGCCCAGTACCTGAAAGAACTGTACTATGCGCTGGATGATACAGTACAATTGCAATATGCAGTATTGGAAAACCTGCTGCAACAAAAGAATTCTTACGCTTATAATATATTCAGGGATATCGTAAATAATGAGCCTCCGGTGCTGGATTACAGTAATTCAGACTATGCTTCCATCAGGCGTCAGATATCCTCGGGATATTACCCGGATTTCGAGTATGATGATGGAAAATTCCTGGATGAATTATCAGATTCACTCAAGCTTACAAAGACCATTCTGCCAGATCTGTTGCCATTACTGAACCTGGATGATTATAAACGACCGATCATGCAATTACTGGGTGGTATGGTGGACAGTAACCTGCTGAAACCTCAGGACTACGAAATATATTTCAGTAAATTTTTGATTGAAGCAAAACAGGAACTAAAAAAACAGTCCATTGCAGAAAAGAAGAAAGCTATTGAAAAGGCCGAGGAAAGCAAAACAGAAAAGAAGGCCTCCTTATATGCGAACGACAATGAAGATAATGACTATGGTAATGCAGACCTCAACCTGTATGCCACCCTCCTGATGCCTTTTTGGGAAACGAACCCTTCGGTACAGCCACTGATACAGCAAATGCTTAAATCAAACGACAAGCGGTTAAAATACAATACACTTATCCTGCTGATGGAGAAGAAGAAGACCTATCCCGACACATTAGTGAAATATTTTGCTGCAATGGATGAGTACCGGCACGAATTGTACAGCGATTTGAAGGAAAGAAAGTTGTTGAATAAGTTCCCTTCTTTGTATAATAATCACCTGGACCTGGGTAAAAGTGCCCTGCTCGACAGTAAGTCGTATGGCAAGCCGGATTCGATCATCTATGCCGAAAGGTTGCCGGCAGAATATAAAGGAAGGAAAGGGTTTATTTACTTCTTCAAGTATAAAGAGAAGAAAGATGACCTTACCTGGAAACTGGCCACTGTTGGATTGGTGCCGGAGAATCCAAAAGAGTTTGAATTTGAAGACACCGCTAAAGTAGTGGTGCGGGGATATGACTTTCGGTATGAAGGCAGGTCGAGATATGACCAGTATGATTTTACCGGGTTTACCGATACAAAGATCAAAGAAGGGGATGTATTGCTGGTGGTATTAAAGAAGGAGTTAAAAAAAATGCTTTATTCAAGGCGAAAAAGTGCAAAAGAATTTTATGAAGAAGAAAAGGGCAGGGGATTGGCTATGCCTTCCTATGAGGAATAGGTATTTTGTAAAGGGGTGAAATGATCAGCCAGGGACCAGCCCTGTGGGTATGGAAGAGATGAGTTTTTTGGTATATGCTGATGCGGGGTTGAAGTAGATAGCATCAGTCGGACCGCTCTCTTCTATTTTTCCTTTGTTCATTACCAGGATACGGTCGCTGATGTAGCGTACTACCGACAAGTCATGTGAAATAAAGATGACGGTAAATCCAAATTCTTTTTTCAGATCATTCAATAAATTAAGCACCTGCGCCTGTACACTCACATCTAAGGCGGATACAGACTCATCGCATACAATAAAGGAGGGGTTCAGTGCTAAGGCCCTCGCAATAACGATCCGCTGGCGTTGTCCGCCACTGAATTCATGCGGGTAGCGGTTAAAGTGTTCGGCTTTCAGGTTTACTTTTTCCAGCAGGGCTATTACTTCATCTTTTCGTTGTTTGGCAGAATTGCCGATACCATGCACTTTCATTGGTTCTGCAATGGCAGATCCAATGGTAAGACGTGGGTTCAGGGATGAATAAGGATCCTGGAAAACGATCTGTATTTCTTTACGCAATGATTTTAACTCATCCCTTTTTTTGGCTGTAAGGTCAATGTTATTATAAATTATACTGCCACCTGTCGGTTCTACCAGGCGAAGCAGGGTTCTTCCCAGTGTGGTTTTACCACATCCGCTTTCCCCTACAAGACCGAGTGTTTCTCCCTTATATACCTCAAAACTTACATCATCGACTGCTTTAGTAAATGATATTGGTTTACCCAGCCATGTCTTTTTGACAGGAAACCAAACGGAAAGGTTTTTTGCTGTCAGCAGGGCTTCGTCTGCTTTGCGTAAAGACGA
>CALSAT010000179.1:0-7685 GCA_943372905.1 Bacteroides fragilis
GAAAAATACCCCTTGCCCTGCTGAAGAATGCAAATGTGGTAAAACGATTTGAGCACATTGATTTTGAAGTGATGAACCCCGGTGAAGCTATACTCCGGAAGAAGTATGCGATAACGATACTGAATGAGAACGGAGATAACCAGGCGGGATTTCTGGAGTATTATGACAAACTGCACGAGATACGAAATATTGAGGGCAGCTTATACGATGCGACCGGCAAAGAGCTAAAGCGGCTGAAGAACAAACAGATCATTGATGTGACCGGGTCTGACGATAATAACCTGATGGATGATAACCGGCGCAAGTACCATCATTTTTTTCACAAAGTATATCCTTATACAGTAGAGTATGAAGTGGAGATAAAGTATAACGGTACTCTTTTTTTTCCGGTATGGCTGCCGCGGGAAGATGAGCATTATTCCGTTCAGGAAAGCAGTATCAGCATTATTTATCCGGCATCTTATACTGTCAGGTATCGCCCTTTCAACTATACCGGCATCCCTGTAGCCACGGAAAATAGTAAGGGTAAAAAGATACTTAGCTGGCAGATAAAAGACCTGCCTGCTATAGTAAGTGAATATGCCAGCCCCAACTGGTATGAGATAAATACCGGTGTGCTCTTTGGTCCCACCACATTTTCAATAGAGAAATTTGACGGGGATATGAGCAGCTGGAATGAATTTGGAAAATTTGTCAATTCACTCAGGCAGGGGAGGGACCAGTTGCCGGATAATGTGAAGCAAACCGTTCACCAGTTAGTTGATGGTATCAATGATCCTAAAGAAAAGATAGACCGGCTGTACCGGTACCTGCAAAAGAATACCCGGTACATCAGCATTCAGCTTGGTATCGGTGGCTGGCAGCCTTTTGATGCAAAATATGTGGCTTCAAAAGCCTATGGCGATTGTAAGGCGCTTACCAATTATATGTACAGCCTGTTGAAAGAGGTCGGTATCAATTCATCCTACACCTTAGTAAAAGCAGGCCGAAGGGCCAATAAGGTTATAACCGATTTTCCTTCACAGCAGTTTAACCATGTGATACTTTGTGTGCCGCTGAAAACAGATACGGTGTGGCTTGAATGTACCAGCCAGACCATGCCTCCTGGTTACCTGGGCGATTTTACCTGCGACAGGGATGCTTTAATGATCAATGAGAATGGAGGCACTTTAGTACGTACCCCAAAATATGGGATGAAAGAAAACCTGCAATTAAGAAAGATAAAAGCAGCGCTGGATGAAGAATCCACACTGAAGATAGAAGCGAATACTTCCTACGGTGGATTACAGCAGGACCTCTATCATGATCTTATCAACAGCCTATCGAAGGATAAAGTAAAAGAATTCCTTCATGAGCAACTGGATTTTGCCACCTATGATATC
This sequence comes from Bacteroides fragilis, assembly GCA_943372905.1. Classification (GTDB taxonomy): domain Bacteria; phylum Bacteroidota; class Bacteroidia; order Chitinophagales; family Chitinophagaceae; genus JJ008. The sequence goes on from CALSAT010000179.1 coordinate 1,383, forward strand.
AGCAGTTTTGAATACAAGGAAACAAAATCATCATTACCAGTGGTGGAGGAATCGCTGAACATTGTGGTGAGCAATTATGCCACCATTACCGGTAAAAGGCTGTTCATCATTCCTAATATCATGTCGAGAAGCCATCGTAAGCTGCAGGTTGATTCCACCAGAAAATATGAACTGGAACTGAAAACGGAGTATCGTGATATTGACACCGTTGAAATTGTTCTTCCTGCCGGGTATGCCGCAGAGTCTTTACCAAAAGAGGTGAATATCACCAGCAGGTTTGGAAAATACAGCAGCAGTGTAAAACTGAATGGCTCCACACTTATGTATTTCAGAACCATTGAACAATACAGCGGCCGTTTCCCTGCGGCCGAATATGCAGAACTGGTAAAGTTTTATGATGCCATCTACAAAGCTGACAGAAGCAAAGTGGTGCTGGTGAAAAGCGAAACACCCACCAAAGGTTTCTAACGGAATTAAAGAGGAAGAAGAGGTACAGGATTTATCTTTTTGCCACCAATGTATTCCTTATTTATCTTCCAGGTGCAGCCGGTGGAAGATCCGGTGAATAGCGGGCGCCAGTATCACCCCCACATTTGTAATAAAAACAACACCACTGAAAAGCGCATAGCCGGAGGAAAACCATTTACCTGCCACGGTTTTTATTTCCACCACCGGGCCCATACCGCTCAGTATCATTGAGGCATTATGCACCGCATCCAGCCAGTGAATACCGGCAGTGTAATGATAGCCAGCCACACCAATGCCAAGGCAAATGAACATGATGACTAATGCGATAATGATATTCTTTATTACCCGCTGGTAAAAAGTGGCCCTGGAAGCCAGTGGTTGTTTCCGGTGTTCGTACATAAAAAAAGATTCATCGGTATTTAAAGTTACCAATGAATCTTTATATAAGAAGGTATAATATATATATGCCCCGGTTGTTAGGAGCGTACGTTATTGTACCGGCGTCACTTTTACGGTGGTTATCGACTGGCCGGTTGCGGGTATCGTCATACCGCCTGCGTCTACTGAAATATTCATGTCAATTACAGTGGCCCTGACCAGTATCAATCCTGTTTTTACATCTACCTGCAGTTCAGATTTTACCGTGTTGTTACTGCTGCTCGTCATTTCCATGCCCATCTGCTCCATCACCATACTGCTTATTTGTATGCCTTTGTAAGAAATGCTGGCAACCCCATTTTCCACGGCCGTTATTACATAAGTGCCTGAATCACGGTTGGTGAATTTTTCTTTGGCCTGGCTGGCCACATCTGTAAAGGAAACGCCTGCTGTTAATTCTTTACCTATCAGTGCTGGTAAAAAAAGGTCAGTGGAGAAGGCGGCTGTAATGGCTCCCATGCCGCCCAAAGCGGGACCGCTGGTGGCATCTTCATCCTGCTTTACGATGGCGCCTTTGACATCGAGTATCACACTTTTTGATTTATTAATGGAAGGGGAAAGGGCATCTGCCAGCGGGCCAACATTATCTTTCTTATCGCTGTCGAAGGTCATTTCCTGGCCCATCGCACTTACATTTACCAGCATTTTGGTGGTGGTGGACTGCAGGGATATCCCGTCCTGGCCGGCACCCAGCACTTCATACACGATAGTGTTTTTTGTATCAGAATTGTTTTCCATGGTCTGGCCCATTACTTCGGCAGAGCTGGTAACTTTTGAAGAGCTTTCTACCTGGAATTTCTGGCCCCTTTGCACACCAATTTGTGTGGGCTGGGCAAAAGCGGTGGCTGATAATACACAGGAGAGGATAAGTACGGGAAACTTTAATCGTTGCATATCTGGGGTTTTTATTTAAAAGTAAATATAAAAGCAAAAGATGACTTGTCGTTGCTTTAACGACAAACTGCGGGAATTTGTTCGTCAACTGTTTTTTTCAGGCTTAAATGGGCATCGGCCCGTTCTTCTCCCAGCAGGTTTTTTACAAATACGATATAGGCATAGCCACGGCAAAAATCGATCATGGGCCAGGTGCCGAATAAGCCGGGGCTGGCGAGTGTGGTAGCCATGCCATTTTTTTCCTCTATCACCCAACTACCGGAGGCATAGGTAAAACCCTCTGCCGATTTGGGCGCATATTTTATCTGCGTCGGTTTGTTCTGCACCTTCATCATTTCGTTCACCGCCTTTTCACTCAGTACCTGCACGCCATTGTGTTTGCCTTTGCGCAGCAGCATTACCAAAAACTTCATATAATCATCAGCAGTGGATTTAGCGCCGCCGGAAGGATTGACAGGGCCGCCATTCAGTTCGGCAAAAGTGGTCTTCGTCATGCCGAGCGGTACAAACAGCTTAGTGCGGATCAGGATGTCAAATTTCTTTTTACTGATCACTTCCAGTACCCGGCCCGCAATGTTCAGCCCCACGCCGCCATACCAGAAGTCGGTGCCGGCATTGGCCCGGATATCACGGGAGGCGATATCGTTCACTTCTTCTTCCAGTGTAGCGAATTTTCTCCGCTGCAGGATGCGCTTCATGAATTTATCATCATCGGTAATGCCCGTCATGTGGCTGAGGCACTGACGGATGGTGATATAGTTCTTAAAGTACTTTTCAAACTCAGGGATATACTTCACCACTTTATCATCCAGCGACAGTTTGCCTTCATCCACAAACTGCATCACCAGTGCAGCAGTAAGCCACTTGCTGCAACTGGCAATGGGGGCCTGGGTTTTTGAATTGAAGCCGCCCATTTCTTTTTTATACACCAGGGAATCTCCCTTCCAGATCATGGCCACCAGGTTATTGCCCAGCAGGTTTTGTTTAGCATTAAGTTCGGCGTCCAGTTCTGTCCAGTTGTATTGTGCACGGGCAGGCTGTAATAATAGCAGGAAAGCGAAAGAACATATGACGTTGAGGCAGATAGAACTAACTTTATATGACATAGTTACTGATTTAAGGGCTTGGAGCATAAATTGAGATAAAGGTTTACAGCTAAAAGATAATAGTTAAAAGATAAAAACCTTTAAAGAAGGAAAAAGGTTTTCAGATCTGGTATCTATTATGAATTTTTAATTAATCATTATTAATTACCAACATGAACTTAGGAAATTTCACCATAAAAGCCGCTGAAGCCTTTCAACAGGCGCAGCAAATAGCCTTTAACGCCCAAAGCCCGAACATTGAGACGGAGCATATACTCAAGGCGTTGCTCGAACAGCAGGACTCTCCCGTGGATTACCTGCTCAAAAAGAACAATGTGACCGTGAACCTGGTAGACACGAAGCTGGATGAATTGATCAGCAAGCTGCCCAAGGCCTCCGGCGAACCGGCCCAGCAGATAAGCCGTGATGCCAACAGTGTGGTATTGAGGGCCGGTGCGGCGCTGAAGCAATTCAAGGATGAGTTTGTAACACCGGAGCATCTATTGCTTGCCATCGTGCAGGGCAACGACTCTACCGCCAAGCTGCTGAAGGATGCCGGGCTGACGGAGAAAGGATTGCTGACGGCCATTAAAGACCTTCGTAAAGGGGAGACTGTAACCTCACAAACACAATCGCAGGAATACAATGCGCTGAATAAATATGCGAAGAACCTGAATGAACTGGCCAGGCAAGGCAAACTCGACCCGGTGATAGGCCGTGATGAAGAGATAAGAAGAACTCTCCACATACTTTCCCGCAGAACAAAGAACAACCCGATACTGGTGGGGGAGCCTGGGGTGGGTAAGACCGCCATTGCCGAAGGCATTGCTCACCGGATAGTGAACGGTGATGTACCGGAGAACCTGAAGAGCAAGATCATCTATGCACTGGACATGGGACTGCTGATAGCTGGCGCCAAGTACAAAGGAGAGTTTGAAGAACGACTGAAAGGTGTGGTGAAAGAAGTAGCGGACAGCGACGGCGAGATCATTTTATTTATTGATGAGATACATACACTGGTGGGTGCCGGTGGTGGAGAAGGGGCAATGGATGCCGCTAATATTTTAAAGCCAGCCCTGGCGAAAGGCGACCTGCGGGCCGTGGGCGCCACCACCCTGAATGAATACCAGAAATTTTTTGAGAAAGACAAAGCACTGGAAAGACGTTTTCAAAAAGTGATGATCGATGAACCGAATGTGGAAGATGCTATCTCCATACTGAGGGGATTGAAAGACCGCTATGAAACGCACCACCATGTGCGCATAAAAGATGAGGCCATCATTGCGGCAGTGGAACTGAGCAGCCGATATATTACCGACCGCTTCCTGCCGGATAAGGCCATTGACCTGATAGATGAAAGTGCCGCCAAGTTGCGACTGGAAATGAACAGCATGCCGGAAGAACTGGATACCCTGGAAAGACAGATACGCCAGCTGGAGATAGAACGGGAAGCGATAAAGAGAGAGAATGATGAAGTGAAGCTAAAAGAACTGAACACCGATATCGCCAACCTGTCTGTAACAAGAGACACTTATAAAGCCAAGTGGAGCCAGGAAAAAGAACTGGTGGAAAAAGTACAGAATGCCAAAGCTGAAATAGAAAACCTGAAGCAACTGGCCGAGCGGGCAGAGCGGGAGGGTGACTATGGAAAAGTGGCTGAGATACGGTATGGAAAGATCCAACAACAGGAGCAACTTATTACAGACATTACCAAACAGATAGAAGAGAGCGGTGAAAAAAGACTCCTGAAAGAAGAAGTGGATGCAGAAGACATTGCTGAAAGCATTGCCAAAGCCACCGGCATACCTGTGACCAAGATGCTGCAAAGTGATAAAGAGAAACTATTGAAACTGGAAGACCACCTGCATGAAAGAGTGGTGGGACAGGAAGAAGCCATTACCGCTGTGGCCGATGCGATAAGAAGAAGCCGTGCAGGATTGCAAGACCCCAAAAAACCGATCGGCTCTTTTATCTTTCTCGGTACTACTGGTGTGGGTAAAACAGAACTGGCGAAAGCCCTTGCAGAATATTTGTTTGATGATGAGAGCATGATGACGAGGATAGACATGAGTGAGTACCAGGAGAAACATACGGTGAGCCGCCTGGTGGGTGCCCCTCCCGGCTATGTAGGTTATGATGAAGGCGGACAGTTGACTGAATCAGTGCGCAGAAAACCATACAGTGTGGTTTTATTAGATGAAATAGAGAAAGCCCACCCTGATGTGTGGAATGTGCTGCTGCAGGTATTGGATGATGGCCGCCTGACCGATAACAAGGGACGGGTGGTGAACTTTAAGAACACCATCATCATCATGACGAGCAATATTGGCAGCCACCTGATACAGGACGCCTTTGAGAACGTAAAGGAAAGCAATGTGGAGGAAGTAACAGATAAGGCCAAGGTGGAAGTGATGACACTGCTGCGGCAAACGATCCGCCCCGAATTCCTGAACCGGGTCGATGAGATCATCATGTTCCGTCCGCTGATGATGAAAGAGATAAAGGGCATTGTGAAAATACAACTGAACAGCCTTCAAAAGCTGGTGGCCGACAGCGGCATCCAATTACAGTTCAGCGATTATGCACTGGAGTTCCTGGCGGAGCAGGGCTTTGACCCGCAGCTGGGTGCAAGACCATTGAAGCGATTGATACAAAAGGAAATTGTGAACCAGCTCAGCAAACGCATACTGGCAGGAGATATTGATAAGAGCAAACCGGTATTAGTTGATGTTTTCGACGGCGTAGTAGTATTTAGAAATGAAATGCCCGAAAAAGTAAAATAATGTTTGACTTGTCTGCCGAAGCCTTAGCGAAGGCGGATGGGGTGGTGGTGTTTCGGAATGAGGTGGTGGAAAAGTGAAGTAGATGATAGTTTTGAGATAATAGATAAAAGATAATAGTGAAAAGCCCTGGCGTGAGTTGGGGCTTTTTTATTTGCGTTAGCAGCACCTAGCTCTTCGAAACATGTAAACCGCCGGAGGCTCTGCGAAACTTCCAGTTTCGCAGTTGTACTATATCGCCTGTGGCGATTGTATATATTGCCACCCGCAATAAAATAGTACTGCGGGGCTGCAAACTCAGTTATTAATTGACTTTGACAAATAGATTGTCGCATCCGTCAATATAACTTGAATTGAACAAGACCTCATTGTTGCAAATAAGTATTCGGCCATACAGATATTCAGATGGCGATGTAAGCTCAAGTCCCCACATATTACTGTCAACGATTTTTAATTTCCAACTGCCTTGTGCTGCAATATTGGAGTTTTCGGAAACAATATAAGTCCCATTGGAATTGAAGTTGACTTTGACATTTTTGTTGGCATTTATGGTTTCGTCATTCGAAAAGCAGAATTGCTTTGTCCATGTCCAGGAGCCAACCAGCTTACTGGAGATTGATGTGGAATCGAGGTTTTGT
>CALSAT010000180.1:0-7651 GCA_943372905.1 Bacteroides fragilis
TGACTATATCGCCAGCGATGAAGTAGAATTTGGTCGACCGGAATCGCTGATGATAGATCAACTGATGTACAGAGCCGGTATTGATGATCCCATGCTGGTGGCTAAAATAGGCGACACATACATAGATGTGGAGGAAGGGAAAAATGCCAGTTGCCGGTATGTTATTGCCATAACGACTGGTTCGGGAAGCCGTGACGAACTGGCCGGGTACAACCCCACTCATATTGTGAACAGTCTTTCCGAAATCCCTGCTATACTTCAGTAATGTCCTATTCATTCTCTTCTACCCGCCGGTCAGACTGGTCTGTTACAATACTGGCGGCTTTGTCAGCATTTTGTGTGTACACCTGTATGTATGCTTTTCGTAAGCCGTTTACAGCTGCCGGTTTTGAAGCTTACCGGTTCTTAGGTGTTGATTATAAAGTATGGTTGGTTATAGCACAGACGATCGGCTATACGATCAGTAAATTTTTTGGTATTGGCTTTATCGGTGGGATGAAAACAGACAAACGGGCCACCGCCATCATTAAGCTGATCGTTATTGCATGGATCGCATTGTTGTTCTTCGGCATCTTTCCGCCACCTTACAATATCATATTTATATTGATCAATGGTTTTCCGCTGGGAGTTATTTACGGATTGGTGTTCAGTTACCTGGAGGGAAGAAGAACCACAGAGCTGTTGGGTGCTGTATTAGCCACCAGTTTCATATTTGCCTCCGGCTTTACGCAAAGTGCGGGTAAGTTCGTGATGCTGCAATGGAATGTAAGTGAGTGGTGGATGCCTTGGTTTACCGGGCTTATATTTTTTGGGCCGCTCTTATTCTTTACCTGGTTACTGGAAAAAACACCGGCACCTGGTCAGCAGGATATTAAGGAGAGAACAGAGCGGCTTCCGATGAGTAAAAGTGAAAGAAGAAATTTTTTAAGAACATTCATGCCGGGCTTGGTCATGCTCATCATTGCTTATGTTTTGCTTACTATTATCCGTGATTACCGCAGCAATTTTGCTTCAAATATCTGGAATGAGCTGGGTTATGGAAAAGATGCTTCGGTATTTACCAAAAGTGAATTACCTGCTTCGCTCATCGTTTTGGTATTAATGGGATTATTGGTCTTAATACGGAAGAATATCTACGCACTGCTGATCAACCATGTGGTGATAATAACAGGATTCCTTACAGCAATTGTAAGCACCCTGCTGTTTACAAACGGGGCTTTATCTTCTTTTTGGTGGATGACACTGACGGGAGTGGGCTTGTACATGGGCTATGTGCCATTCAATTGTATGTTGTTTGAAAGACTGATTGCCAGCTTTAAATATGTAAGCAATGCTGGATTTATCATTTATGTAGCAGACTCCTTTGGCTACCTGGGCAGTGATGTGATACTGCTGGTAAAGAATTTCATGAACCTGGATATTTCATGGACCGACTTTTTTATAAGGATGGTACTGGCTGTTTCCGTGGCTGGTATTGTACTGGTGATTCTATCGGCCGTTTATTTTAAACGCAAGTACCGGAATTATTTCCCGGTCATTACTCCAAAACTAAAATATGGCTAAAAAGGCAATAGTGGTAGGCGCCGGCATAGTGGGCCTTGCAACGGCAAGGGCATTGGCGGTGCGTGGTTATAAGGTAACGGTGATAGAAAGAACCGAGAGAGCAGTTGGCGCCTCTATCCGAAACTTTGGGATGATTTGGCCGGTAGGCCAGCCTGGCGGTGAGTTATACGACAGGGCCATGCTTTCCCGCGGCATCTGGAAACAGGTGTGTGACGAAGCAAATATCTGGTATGATGAAGTCGGTTCATTGCACATGGCCTATGAAAAAGATGAGTGGGAGGTGATGAATGAATTTGTAGCAGAAACGGGCGGTTGCCGTAAATGCAGGTTATTAACTGCAGGGGATACAGTAGAAAAATCACCGGCTGTAGTGGCAAATGGCCTAATGGGCGCCTTATGGAGCCCTGACGAAGTAATAGTAGACCCAAGAAAAGCCATTGCCCAAATACCTGGCTGGTTGCAGGAAAAGTATGAGGTAGAGTTTTTATGGGGAAGAACAGTTACTGCAATTTCATACCCAACAGTTAATATAGGTGTGGCCCAAATAGAAGCGGACCGCATATTTGTGTGCAGCGGCGCAGATTTTGAAACGCTTTATCCTGAACAATATGCCCAGGCACCCCTTACAAAATGTAAACTGCAAATGATGCGGCTGGCTGCACAACCGCAACGTATCGGACCTGCATTATGTGGCGCTTTATCACTCATACATTATAAAGGATTTGAGGTGGCCGGATCATTACCCGCTTTGAAGAAGCGATTTGAACAAGACCACGCTGAATATCTCAGGTGGGGTATTCATGTAATGGTGTCACAGAACGAAGCCGGGGAACTGACCGTGGGCGACTCACATGAATATGGACTAACGCATGATCCTTTTGATAAGCAGCTTATAAATAAACTAATAACAGATTATCTGCATCGTTTTGCCTGTTTTGGAAGTAACGCCGAAGTGATTGAAACATGGAATGGAATTTATCCGAAACTGACCAATGGAGAGCCGCATCTTATGCTGGTGCCGGAGGATGGCGTTACGATCATTAATGGATTAGGTGGTGCGGGTATGACGCTGAGCTTTGGACTATGCGAACAATTATTGAAAACTGATTGACCACTAGGCTTCCTGTAAGTAATATTATAGCCATAGTAGCATAATCATTCGATAATATGAAGAAAATATTGAGTTCATCTTAGGTTTTGACTTTTGCAAAACCGTTACACATGAAAAGCATCTGGACCTTTGTTATCCTGGCGATGACGTTTCCTGCGGCTTATGAACCTCCTCCAAATACCTCTGACAGATCCGCCAAATTGCCCACGGCGGAAAACCTTTTTATCATCACAACTGATGGGTTTCGCTGGCAGGAATTATTTAACGGGGCAGACAGTCTTCTTATTAATTCGGAAAACTTTACGCCTGATACTTCTACCCTGAAATTACTCTATTGGGCAGCCACCCCACTGGAACGAAGAAAAAAGCTAATGCCTTTTTTCTGGAATGTGATTGCTGCAAAAGGACAACTCTATGGTAACAGGGAGCTGGGTAATAAAGTGGATGTGGCCAATCTTTATTCTTTATCCTATCCGGGGTATAATGAAATGCTCACCGGCCATGCTGACATCATGATATCCTCTAACAGGAAAAAGAACAACCCTAATGTAAATGTGCTCGAATACCTTGACAGTAAGCCAGCTTTCAGCGGAAAAGTAGCCGTCTTCTCCTCCTGGGATGTATTCCCTTATATATTAAATACACAGAGAAATAAACTGATGGTAAACAGCGGCTATATGTCCATGGATGAAAACGGCTCTGCCACACAACAACTTATAAATACCATACAAAACGATGTGGTAGCAGAGAAAGCCGCTACACGCCATGACCAACTCACTTTTCTTACTGCTAAAGAGTATATTTTGCAGCATCATCCAAGAGTAGTTTATCTTGGCTTGGGTGAAACAGACGAGTTTGCGCATGATGGCCGATATGACCTTTACCTTCAGCAGGCGACGCAGGTGGACCAGATGATAGCTGAACTCTGGCACCTGGTGCAAACAACACCGGGTTATAAAAACAATACCACATTCATCATCACCACCGATCATGGCAGAGGAAGTAAAAGTTCAAAATGGACTTCACACGGGGAGTTCATCAATGGTTCTTCCCAAACATGGTTTGCTGTCATGGGGCCCGGTATCCAACCAGCCGGAGAAATAAAGATGAAGCAACAGCAATATTTGCAGCAAATGGCACAAACCATTGCCTCTGTACTGGGTGAAGAGTTTACAACAGGGAATACAGCGCCTTCTTTCTCTCTCCGTTAGTTTTTCAATATTAATTTATTGTTACCAGTGGATTAATCATAGTCTGTTTCGTCTGCATCTGTCAATTTCGGCACATAAGTAATTGATTTTATGTCTGAAGAACTGAAAAAGCTTGCCGAAGAACTTGATAAGATTGACCGATTTATGGTCCGGACCGAGAATGATTTTGGCTACCTTCTTGCAAAAGTTCATCCTGCCAACAAGATGAGTGCCATCAACCTGCTTCATTATCTCGCTTTGCGAAGTCTTGATATTCGTGAATTGCAGGATACCCTGCATGCAAACGGCCTTTCATCTATGGCCAGTTCTGAAAGCCATATCAGGGGCCAACTGCTGGCCATTTCACAACACCTTGGTGTAAAAAAAGAAGGTATTACATCAGTATTCAATTATCAAACAGGAAGAGATTCTCTGGCACAAAAATCAGCTGAATTGTTTGGCAGAAAACAAACTGAGCTAATGCCCTATATCATGGTCACATTCGACAGCACCCTGGCGGATGATTATGATAAAGTAAAAAGCCTGTTGCAATCAGGTATGAACATCGCCCGTATCAACTGTGCGCATGATAATGAAAGCACCTGGTTCAGGATGATACAGCATATAAAGAGGGCTTCTAAAATAACCGGACTTACCTGTAAGATATATATGGACCTGGCGGGACCTAAGATACGGACTGTTATAAAAGATAACGAGAAGATGAAAGTGGAGGAAGGGGAAACGATCTTCCTGGCAGATGAAACACACATGGATGGTGATAAAATGACAGTGGGATGCACTATACCCGGTATTGCAGAACAGTTAAATACCGGCGAAAGCGTACTGTTTGATGATGGACTGATAGAAGCAAGGGTAGAAAAAATAGAGCCCGACAGGGCGGTCTTACAGGTGCTGCGTATATCATCCAAAAAACCATTCATTAAAAATGAAAAAGGTATAAATTTTCCTGATTCTTCTTTATTAATGCCTGCTCTTACGGATTATGACATCAGGTGCCTGTCTTTTATTACCAAACACGCAGATATAGCAGGCTATTCTTTTGTAAAGAATACTAAGGACATTATGCAATTACAGGAAGTAACCGGGAAGCATAAAAAACTCTCGCTGGTAATAAAGATAGAAACCCCCGAGGCGGTTAAAAATTTACCTGACCTGCTTTTTTGCGGTATGCGACAGGAAAATGTAGGAGTGATGATAGCCCGGGGCGACCTGGCCGTTGAGATTGGTTTTGAACGAATGAGTGAAATACAGGAAGAAATACTCTGGATATGTGAGGCCGCCCATGTGCCTGTAATATGGGCCACACAAGTATTGGAAAATCTGAATAAATCCGGTGTTGCGACCCGGTCTGAAGTAACCGATGCTGCACATGCTGCCATGGCCGATTGTGTAATGATCAACAAAGGCACACATATTATCAAAACCCTGGAAACCCTGCGTGATATACTGATCCGCAGCGGCGGGCATCATGTAAAGAAACGCTTCACATTCCGGCCGCTCAATATCGCCACAAGGTTTATGACCAAGTAAAGCCTTTTCACAATCTGTGCAGTTAGTACATCATTATTATCCGTATATTGATTAAAAAAATATGCGCCAGCTTCCTTTTCTGATCGCTGTAGTGTTTCTGGCTTCCTGTGGCGGCACAGCAATTACTAAAAAACTATCAGCCAGTGATAGTTTGGTGATTACTTTTAATGTACCCAATTCCGATTCAGTTAAGAATATGATAAGTACCACTGATAAAAAGGCCATTCGTAAATTAGCCACTCTGCTTGATGGTAAAAAAGCTGAGGAATACAAATGCGGTTTTGATGGTAATATGATCTTTTATAGTAAAGGGCAACAACTAATGCCTGTGGTATTTAAATATACCGAAGCGGATTGCCGGCATTTCGTTTTTGAGATGGATAATAAGACCATGAGTACTACGATGAGTGCAGAGGCGGCCAGTTTATTAAAGAGTTTGGCCGAAGGCAAAAGCTGGTATTGACCTCGAGTTATAAAAACCAGGTCACATTGTCAGTATACCCGGCGGCACCTTTCTTCGCAGTAACGGTTATAATATTTTGCCCCGGCTTTAGAATGATATTCTTCCAGGTGACAATGCCCAATGCATCGGGCCGGGCAGTGCCTAATGCTTTCCCGTTAAGCGTGGCGGCTACTTCATCACAATTGGTGTAAACTTTTATGTAGGTAGATGGATTGCTACGGTGAGTAAATCTTCTTTCTGCGATGTACACAAAGGGCTCGTCACTCCAGTTCGCCTTATAGAAATAAAAAGCATCTTTCTTTTGCTTTTTATCATAGGTCACTAACCCCTTGTCGTTAATGCCGGGGGCATCACCCTCTTTACGGATATTAGAACTGAAATCAGCAAATACCCATACAAAGCTGGACCATAACCAGGGTCGTTCTTTGATCTGCCGCCAGTGATTTTCATGATAATGGGTTTGCCATTCTTCGGGATGGAAGGTGCTGTCCGTTCTGGGAGCCACGAGTTCATGCGAATGATGATGCAGGCTGCCACCGGCGCCATATTCGCTGAGGCCAATAGGTTTACCAGGAAGTAACGCATGTCTTTCATCCAGCCATTTGCCAATGTCATTCACAGTGCCGCCGTACCAGCCAAAATACTTATTCCAGGAAATCAGATCGGGAATGCTCTCAAAGGGCGTCTTATCGAGGAAATCGGCAATCACACTATAGCGATAAGGATCCAGTTTTTTTGTTAAAGCATGGAGCTCTTTAATAAAAGGAACAGGGTCGTCAAAATCAAGTTTCAGCTCATTCATCAGTCCCCAACAGACGATACTGGGATGATTATAGTTTTGTTTGATCAGTTCTGTAAGCATCGTTTTTGCATGATCTTGTAAAGTTTTGTTGTTGACATAGCCGCCGCCTACATGGCCGCCAAAACCGATAAGAGGAATTTCCGTCCATGTTATGATGCCATTCACATCACACAGATCATAGATAGGTTTGCCATGAGGGTAATGTGTTAATCGAAGGGCAGTAAGGCCGATCTCATTGAACAACTGCATATCAGTGTCATAATCTTCTTTTGTGTAAGCCGAGCCTTTCCCATATGTATCCTCATGGTAGCCCACACCATACAAGGGATATGGGTTGCCATTTAAATAAAAACCTTTATTGGCATCGGCAGAGAAAAAACGAAGACCGAACATTTCTGAATAATAGTCTGCTTCTTTCCCATTTTCCAGCAAGGTGACGTGTACCCGATATTGAGAGGGATCTTTTTTGCCCTGCCAGAGATGCGGGTTATTGACGATGATCGTTTTTTCGGCGGCTGAATCTTTGACGGCAACAAGAACTTCCTGTAGCAAACGGTTGGCCGGATCGAAAAGAGAATACTTTATTTGCAACCGGGTATTCTTTCGGATGGAAACAAGTGTTTTGATCTGGACAATAGCCTGTTTCTCGGTTACAGAGCGTTGGCTGATATAAATACCTGCAGAGCCATAATCGAGTGGGGAAATACAATTCTTTTCAGTGATGAGAAGAGATACAGGGCGATGGATGCCGCCAAATACATTAAAATCTCCGTTGAGTGGCAGCACGTCCAACCGATAGGTATTACTGGCCATCACTGTAATGCGATTCTGACGGTCGTATTGTATTATATCCGTGAGTTCAAAAACAAAACTTGTGTAACCACCCTTATGCTGTCCTGAATAAGTATTGTTAATAAATACATCTGCAACAGAATTCACCCCTTCAAAACAAATAAAGACTCTCTTATTCT
>CALSAT010000181.1:0-7626 GCA_943372905.1 Bacteroides fragilis
ATCATCGATCACCATTTCTTTCCACAGCAACTTGAAAAAGCGGCGGGTGGTACGTTCGTTTTCAACAAAAAAAACCTGGCATTTTTTTATGGCATCCGGTACATAAGCAGGTATGGCATCAATTCCTTCTTCCTGCAATAGGGAGGGTATAAGGTAAACCGTGGCAGGCATTATGTATTTTTTACTTTATGAACACTAAGGGTGGCTGCAATGATGGCATAGGCAGGGGCAAGTATAATAACAACATGCATCAGGTAAAATAACAGGCCGTTGCCAATGGCAAGCCCTTTGTGCCTGCTGGTAAAGGCAGTGCTTTGCGAAGGAGTGAGGTTGATCCGGGCAAAACTGTAATCCAGCATGGAACAGCCAAAATAATAACACTCCATCAAAAGGGCTATGACAGGTGTGATCCAGCCAATAACGGGAATCAGGGAAAGGAGGATCAGGGCGATCAGGTAAACGGCCTGCCAGCCACAATTTCGCAAAGCGAGCTTGGTACTGCGGATACAGTCCTTCTTCAGGTCGGGCCAGTTGAAGGAATGCTCTTTGTTTTCAATGATAGCTTCTGTCTTTTCGCTGAGATAGGCAAAAACGGGAGACCCGATAATAAGAATGAGGTATTTGAAAATGGAATAATAAAAGAGAACTGACACCAGGCGAAGCATTACCCCGGTCATCACGAACAAAAAGCTTAACCATTCACTCCGGGTTTTCTGCAGCCAGGGTTCAATATTCAGCTGGCGGCTTACCCATGACCAAACGCCATCGGCCGATTGCCAAAAAAAGAACATTCCCGCAATAAACAGTATAGTATAGACAATACCGGGAATGATGATCCATTTTAACAACCGGTGTTTCTGGATAAACTGATGGGCTTCCCCCCAGGATTGTACTGCTATGACGATTTCTTTCAGCAAAACGGTAAATTGGTGGGTAAATATAGTGAATGGGGGATAGCGAATTGTCAATAAGGTATATAAATTACCCGCCGAAGTATGAAAAAATTACCATTGGAATTTTACCGCCGGGAAGATGTACTGAAGATAGCATTAGAGTTGCTGGGAAAAATACTCGTTACAAAATGGGATGGGGCGCTTACTACCGGCCGCATTGTGGAAGTGGAGGCGTATAACGGTATAGTGGATAGAGCCTCCCACGCATTTGGCGGCAGAAGAACGGCCCGCAACGAAGTGATGTATGCAGAAGGTGGCGTCTCGTATGTTTATCTTTGCTATGGTATTCATCATTTGTTCAATGTTGTTACTAACAAAAAAGAAATACCTCATGCTATTCTTGTGCGGGCATTGGAACCTGTTAGCGGTATTGATGAAATGTTGCGGAGAACAGGAAAGAAAAAGTTGGACTATTCATTGACCAGGGGACCGGGTAATGTATCTAAAGCGATGGGTATCCATACCAATCACAGCTATACCTCTCTGCTAGGCAAAAGTTTATTTATCGCAGATGATGGTAATAGCTATAAAAAAAACGACATTGCTGTTTCGCCAAGAATAGGAGTCGATTATGCCGCCGAAGACGCCCTGCTTCCGTACCGCTTTCATGTAAGGGGCAATCCATTTGTCAGTGGCAGGAAAGGAATATAGGGATGGTTGGGTAGACCATTTTCTTATATGCTCTCAAGGTGGCTTGACCTTGTTACTTCGCTTTTTTGCCCATAAGAATGTATCTTGAAAAAAATTGACCGCTTGACCAAACAACAACGGAAACTAATTGCACTGGCTGCCGGCATCGCCATTTCAGTACTTCTCTATTTCATAAACCCATTTGGGGTAAGCGACAAGGCATCAATTGTCTTGGCCATTGCAGGCCTGATGATCACCTGGTGGGTCACCGAAGCCATGCCAATGCCCGTGGTAGCCCTGTTGCCGTTGATGCTTTTTCCATTGTTCAAAGTTGCCAGGTTGGAGGAAACAGCACCGGCATATGCTAATCCTGTAATTTTTTTATTCATGGGCGGTTTTATGCTGGGTTTGGCCATTGAAAAATGGAACCTGCACCGGCGAATCGCTTTAAGTATAGTTCGGCTTACCGGCACCAGCGGGGACAGGATCGTTCTCGGGTTTATCATGGCCACGGGATTACTCAGTATGTGGCTGAGCAATACGGCTACTACCATGATGATGTTTCCGATTGCATTATCAGTGATACATGTGATGAAGGAAAACCACCAGGGGGAAGGCAACATGGCCAATTTTTCACTTACCATTATGCTGGCGATAGCGTATGCAGCTAATATTGGCGGCATAGGCACCATTATTGGCACACCACCGAATGTGGCGTATGTAGGAATCATACAAAAGCGATATAACTACGAAGTGGATTTTGTAAACTGGATGCTGATCTGCACTCCATTGGCCATCCTCTTGCTGGCTTTTTTATACCTTACAATGGTAAAATGGCTGTATCCTAACCGGATAAAATCAAACCTTGCCACCAAACAATTGCTGCAAAATGAACTGGCCCAGTTGGGGCCATTATCCAATGCAGAAAAAAGAGTGCTGGGAATATTTATTGCCACTGCCTTCTTGTGGATTACCCGTGGAATTATTAATGATATCCAGGATGTCTTCAAACTGGATGACACTATCATTGCGATCATGTGCGCTATAGCATTGTTTATTTGTCCTGCGGGAACAACAAAAGACAAGCCTCCAACAACTACCATTAAAGATGAGGAAGACACAGGCCTACAGGGAGCCCTGCTGGAATGGGGTGATACCTCCAGAATGGCTTGGGGTATTTTACTATTGTTTGGCGGGGGTATTGCCCTGGCTGGTGCCCTGGAAAATGCAGGTCTGATGCAGCAAATGGGGAAATGGCTGGCTCAGTTTTCCGGGAATGGATTTTTGCTTGTGTTTGTGATAACTGTTGTTTCGCTTTTCATCAGTGAAGTTATGAGCAATGTGGCACAGGTGATCGTTTTTACCCCGGTGGTCTCTTCTCTGGCAGATGCGGCAGGAATAAATCCTTTACTGCTGGGTATTCCTATGACGTTGGCGGCCAGTTGTGCCGGTATGTTGCCCATGGGTACGCCGCCTAATGCTATCGTCTTTTCAAGCGGGTTTATTAAACTGAAGCAAATGGTAAAAGTGGGGTTTGTAATGAATATCATTGCGGTAATACTGATAACACTATTTTGCTGGTTCCTGTTACCGCTGCTGATGAAGATACAGTAGCACAATATGTAAAACAAAAATGCGAAACCAACAGGCTTCGCATTTTTAATCAGTTTATTTTCAGAAAAATGTAATCTCTTTCTTTTTTCACTTAGAATCTTGGGCAATTCAGCTTCTTGGCGTTGGGATCAGATGGCTTCTTAATATAGATAAGTGATATTTCATTACCACCTTTTGAATTGGAAGCTGCTTTCAGGGGGCTGATATTGATATCGTAAGTATACCCAATGTGGATGGAACTGAATTCCAGCCCCACATAAGGAATGATGGCATCATTTACATTGCTCATCCTTGTCCAGGCACCCAGATAAAAGTTTGTTGGGTTTTCATCAGACTGGTTTACATTATAGGAGAAAGATCCGCCAAACATCGCATTATAGGCTTTGGCCTGCGTGCTGTAGTTGGCAGCAAAGTGCAAGCCATGATAAGAGCCAACTGGAATTTTACCTCCGGCCTGCAGAGTGGTGCGGGCAGCCAGCAGGTAATCGCCACCACGGAAACTTTCCTTCGGGCGATTGATATGATACATAGAGGCCCCGATATAAAAATTATTGTACCCGTTGGTGCTTCCATTATAAAAAATACCTGCATTCAGGTCAAAATAGCCAACGGATATTTGCTGGCTGCTGAATATTTCACTCGTCACGCCAGTAAAGCCAAGCGGCGTTAATTCATCTTCAAAATCAACCTTTGAAACATCAAGCCGTTTATTTACATAGGTACCCTGAAAACCGGCGCCTATTTGGTGAAAGCCATCTTCATCTAATCCTTTATGATATGCAACAGACAGGCCTGCATAATTGGTAACAAGCACCCCATCTCCTGCACGGTCGGTAACGCCCAGAAAACCTACACCCAGTTGGTCAATATCTGCCAGCCGGTTCTTCATGATGCCAAAATCAACTGAAGCTGTACGGGTCAGAAATGCGTTATTGATAGTAGGCCATTGATTACGGAAATTGCCGGCGATGCGGAATGTACCATCAAACTTTCCCGTCAGGGCCGGGTTAAGGGTAAGCGGGGAGGCAAAGAATTGGGAGAAGTTGGGATCCTGTGCTTTACACACACCAGCCAACACCACACAAACAGTAAGGGTAGAAATAAATTTTTTCATCTCAGCAATTAATAGTGTTTTGTAACCGTCAGACGAATATTTAACCAAGGCCAGATTGAGAATAGATAAACGTTTTGAAGCCGTTGAAATTGCCCTAACCCTCTTTTGGTTGTCTACAGTCTGGTATGAAACGGAAAAATACAACAAAAAGAAGACCTGAAAAAGAGAAATATTGCTGCTTCGGCAGCAGGCGGTGAGCCAAAGATACGGGCGGTATTTAGTGCCTTATATCCTGAAAATCAACCTCGTAAAATATTGACAGTGACTACTCACTTTTCACCTGTCAAAACTCAAACACTGTTTTTTTGAAGGTAATTCACAGGACTTTCACGAGATTTTTACGGGACCTTCACCAGACCTTTACGAGACCTTGATAGTATCAAGGGTCTGTTCAAACTGCATCTTTGCTGCTCTATGATAGTATCCCGGAACGAATCTACATCTGTACCTTGGTACCAAATGCCAGATCACCCGCATCACCAAGTCCGGGTACGATATACCCCTTGGCCGTCAGTTCATCATCAATGTCCCCGCACCAGATAGTGGCCGAAGGTTCTTCCCGCTGCACATATTCTATGCCAACGGTACAGGCAATGGCCGCAACAATATGTATTTCCCGTGGACGGCCCTCTTCTCTTAAAAACTGGATGGTTTTTACGAGAGAAGAACCCGTGGCCAGCATAGGGTCAGAAATGATCACTACCCTGTTTTCCAGTTCCGGGCAGGACACATAATCCAGGCTTATCTCAAAGCTTCCATCTTTATTATGTTTTCGGTATGCAGAAATAAAAGCATTATCAGCCTGGTCAAAATAGTTCAACAGGCCATTATGCAATGGCAATCCGGCCCTGAGGATAGTAGCCAGTACCGGTTGTTCTTTAAGCATTTTATGCATGGCAACCCCCAGCGGGGTTTGAATTTCTTTTTCCTCGTACGGCAGCACTTTGCTTATTTCGTAAGCAGTTGCTTCACCAATTCGTTCCAGGTTGCGGCGGAAACGCATCCGGTCAGTTTGCACATTTACATTCCGGAGTTCACTTACCCACGTACTTACTAATGAATGCTGCTGGCTGAGGTTTACTATCATTCAATTGAATATTTTATATTGTAGATTGAATATTGGCGAACATTGTAAAAATTTGAGGTTCTGTCCAATTTCAGGACAAATCTAAAATCTTCAATCTGAAATATTAAATATGATTTACCGGGCAATTGGTTTAATGAGCGGCAGTTCGCTGGATGGGCTCGATATTGTTTTTGCAGAATTTCAGCACCAGGGAGGGCAGTGGAGCTATGAAATACTGGAAACGGATTGTTACACCTACTCCGGTGAGTGGACCGGCAAGCTTCAGCAGGCCATTCACCTGGGAGCGAAGGAGTATCTTTTACTGCATGCTGAATATGGTCATTATCTGGGCCAGCAGGTAAACCAGTTCATTGATGCCCATCGGCTACACTACAAAGTAGCTGTAATCGCTTCTCATGGCCATACTACCTTTCATTTGCCTGGGCAAAAGATGACAGCACAACTTGGCGACGGCGCCGCTATTGCAGCCGTGACACAACTGCCGGTAGTTTCAGACCTCCGGGCAATGGATGTGGCCTTCGGCGGACAAGGGGCGCCCATCGTTCCAATGGGAGAGAAACTGTTATTGCCCGGGTATGATTATTTTTTGAATGTAGGAGGTATTGCAAATGTATCCGGCGCTCCACGAACGGCTTCAGCTGGTTGGGGGTTCGATGTTTGTCCTGCTAACCGGGTACTTAATATGCTGGCCAATGAAATTGGAAAGGACTATGATGAAGGCGGGCAGCTGGCCGCCAGCGGAACTATTCAGAAAGGATTGCTCGATGCACTTAATAGTCTTGAATATTATAAAAAAGCCCATCCCAAATCACTCGCCAATGATTTTGGAACAGATGTGGTGTACCCACTTATAAAAAACCATGGCCTGACCATCCATGATGCGTTAAGAACATACACCGAACATATCGCCATCCAGGTAAATGACAGCATTGCCGGAATGAGGAAAAATAACATTGGTATTTCAAGCCAACAGCTTCTCTGTACTGGTGGTGGAGCATTAAATACGTTCCTGGCAGAGCGGCTTTCATGGTATTTGCAGCAACAACAAATCGAAGTAGTGGTACCTGACAGCAAGCTGGTAAATTATAAAGAAGCATTGATCATGGCTTTTCTCGGAGTACTTCGCTGGAGACAGGAGTACACGGTTCTTTCTTCCGTTACCGGGGCTGCCAGGGATAGTATCGGAGGCGCTTTATGGACAGGTCAGGAAGCCTGATAAAAAATCTCATCCCGATTTTCCGGTTTTTAGCATAAATTTATTTTATGCAGGAAGCTAAAAAAAACGCTGTAGCAGCAGGAGCTAAAACGGAACCTCTGCCCGGTTCTATGGAGGAGGTTTTGCTTTTCCGTAAGATACAACACCAGTTTCCCCGTCAATTTCGGAAAGTTTTTCCTGATAAACTGGCAGCTAAATCTGTCATTATCATTCCTTCCATTACGCTTGATCAGGAGATATTATCCAAAGTAAGCGGCCATATACATTATGAAGAACGATTGCTGTGTTTACTGATGCTGCTGCGTATGCCACGTACACATGTAGTATATGTTACCAGTATGCCGGTTGATCCTGTTATAATAGATTATTACCTTCATTTGCTGCCAGGCATCACCCGCCATCATGCATTGCAACGGCTTACATTACTTAGTTGCTACGACGCATCTCCTCTTTCACTCACCGAAAAAATACTGGAACGGCCAAGGCTGATCGACAGGATCAAAAAAAGCATTCCTGCCGGTAATGCAGCCCATATGGCCTGTTTCAATGTAACAAAATACGAAAGAACACTCTCTGTAAAATTGGATATGCCTATATATGGCTGTGACCCGGAACTGTTCAACCAGGGTAACAAAAGCAACAGCCGCAAAATTTTTAAGCAATGCGGCTTACAGGTGCCGCCAGGTTTTGAGGACCTGAAAAATGAAGAAGAGATAGTAAATGCACTTACCGATCTGAAACTAAACAATCCTTCCCTGCAAAAGGCCGTAGTGAAGATGAACGATGGATTTTCGGGAGAAGGAAACGCTGTATTTTCTTATGAAGGAATTGATGAAGGCAGTGAATGGAAGCAGTGGATACAGGAAAATTTAGCTACCCGGCTCAAGATAGTGGCAGGCGATCTCAGTTATAAAGATTTTATGTATAAGTTTCAGTCGATGGGTGGTATTGTAGAAGCTTTTGTGGAAGGAGAAATAAAAACATCTCCGTCTGTGCAATGCAGGATCAACCC
>CALSAT010000182.1:0-7583 GCA_943372905.1 Bacteroides fragilis
TGGGTTTCACTGTGCCAGTAGCAAAGCTGTTCGGCTTCGTGTATAAGGCGTCATTTGACAATGGGCTTACTGAGTACGAGTTTGATCATGTGTTTGCCGGTAAATATGACGGGGTTATTGATTTTAATAAACAAGAGGTGATGGATTATTGTTATAAAAGTATTGATGAGGTTGAGGCAGCATTATTGTTACATCCAGATCAGTACACAGCCTGGTTTCATATTGCTTTTCCCAAGGTAAAGGAATGGTGGAAGAAGCAGTAGCAAAATGTTGTATAGGATAGGGAAAGGAATAGTATAATAAAGCGATTAATTTTACAACGAAATGACAGCCGTTTACTACATACTGGTTTTACTGGGTACATTTATTATCATGGAAGGAATTACCTGGTGTACGCATCGCTTTGTGATGCACGGATTTCTCTGGTACCTGCATAAGGATCACCATCAGGTACGTCCCGGTGTTTTTGAAAAGAATGACCTATTTGCCTTCATCTTTGCTATTCCAAGTTTTTTGCTCATCTACTTCGGTACTTATAAAGATATGTGGTGGATGCAGGCCATTGGCTTTGGGATTATGATCTATGGATTTGCTTATTTTATAGTGCATGATGTGATCATACACCAGCGCTTCAAGTGGTTTAGCCGAAGCAATAATACATATGTAAGGGCCATACGATGGGCGCATAAAATGCACCATAAACACCTAAACAAAGAACATGGGGAGAGTTTTGGTTTTCTTATTGTGAACCGGAAGTACTGGCAAAAAGTGCGGCGTGACAAAGAGTTGATGGCCGGAAGCCGCAAAGTAGAGTATGCTCCGGAAGCCGAATGATGCCTGCCTTATTAAGACGCACATAATTACAAACGTTCCCTGCTAAGCCATAAAGATCCAGGGTAACGCAATCATCAGAAACTTTGAGTTGTAGCGGGACAGAAATAATAATGTCATTCTATCTGAATCTGCATTGTATTAATCGTTTGCCAGTCTTGTAATATTCCTAATTTTAGACATTTGAAATCATTTATGCATGCAGGATTCTAAGATTCCAACTTCTGCCGTCAAGCAGGATTTAGTGGGGCAGGGCTTTCGGGTCTACGATTATGTTTTCCTAGGAGCTGGCTGTGCCAGTCTCAGCCTGCTTCTGCGCATGATAAAGAGTGCGCAATTCAACGATAAAAGAATACTACTGGTAGATAAAACTGCCAAAATAGCCAATGACCGCACCTGGTGTTTCTGGGAGATTGGTGCAGGTTTCTTTGAGGAGGTGGTATACCGCAAATGGGATGCAGTAGCTTTTTTAAGTGATACATATTCTTTCACTATGAACATTGCCCCATATAAGTATAAAATGATACGGGGTATTGATTTTTATAAGTATTGTTTTGATATCATCGCTGCCCAAAAAAATATAGAAATAGTGTATGGTGAAGTGGCTGAATGGTATTATACCGGTGAAGAATGTTCTATTGTATTGAACGGAGAAAAACTGTCTCTTGGAAAGTCAGTAGTGTTTAATTCCATTTACAAACCTGCATCTAATAATAAGATTATTAAACTGCAGCAGCATTTCAAGGGCTGGATAATAGAAACAGATCAGCCGGTTTTCAATGCAGGTGAAGCCACTATGATGGACTTCCGGGTACATCAGCAGTATGGGACTACTTTTGCTTATGTGCTACCATTTACAGCTACCAGTGCATTGATAGAATATACCTTGTTTACCAAAGAGTTGCTTCAACAGCACCAGTATGATACTGAACTTAAACAGTATATCAGCCATTTTTTAGGTATTGATAATTATGAAATACGGGAAGAGGAATTTGGTGTGATACCGATGACAAATGAGCAATTCTCTTTTTACCGGGATGGTGTTTACCATCTGGGGACTGCCGGAGGGCAAACCAAGGGGTCCAGTGGCTATACATTTCAATTCATTCAAAAAAGGAGTGAGCAGATCGTTCAGCAACTGCTGGGTGGTAACGCACTTGCAAAATTACCCGGCACTCCCCGCCGCTTTCGCTTTTATGATAATACCTTACTCTATATTCTTTATCATAATAAATTAGCCGGCGATAAAATATTCAGCTGCTTATTCCAAAAAAATACACCGCAACAGGTGCTGCGGTTTTTAGATAATGAAACATCATTAAAGCAAGAATTAAAAATCATCTCTAGCTTACCTACCTGGCCCTTTTTGATGGCAGCGCTGAAACATTGATCAGGGTAAAAAAATGAGTTATGGAAATCTCAAAACCCCTTTCTTTTTCTGATCTCACCTTTTACTTCTTAATAGGTGGGCCCCTCGTTGTATTACCGTGTACTCCAATCTTTTATATTTAATTTTTAGTGATTAGATAAAATGGCAGGCTATTCTGCCGGAAAGGAACTAAGGATGACTTGAAGGCTTCTTTGGGACAACTGTGCCGAAATACTACGGAGAGTTGGTGAAGGTCAGTAGCCCTAAGTTGCCAACGGCCCCGCTATTTTGCCAGAACCTTGCCCAACAGGGTGTGTACCGGGTGTGCGTCGGGTCGGGAACGGCTGAATAAGCATCCCGGCATAGTTGAAGGTCCCGTGAAAGTCTCGTGAAGGTCCCGTGAAGGTCTCGTGAAAGTCCCGTGAAGTTTTGATGAGATAGCGAATTCCTGGCGGCGGAGCTAATAGCGGAATGGCTGATATTATTCTTTTTGATTTGCCTTTGACGCAAAAGAAATCCCGCCGGGGCGGGAGATTTAAGGCAGCTTCGTCTCATTGCTATCAGCCTAATTATGTGTATACAACAGTATTGGGCGGGATGCCTATATTACTTGTGTGTTACACGGTAGTTCGAAGAAGAGGGAAGCCAGGTTTTTAGAAATGCCCTTAATCTATTCTAATCGGCATCATTAGTTTTACTATTGATCAGGATCCATCTGCATAAACTCCCTCTTTACGGCTTTCAGCATACTGAAGAGTTGGGCCACCTGTATCATTAATAATACGCCTAACGCCAGCAACACATACCAGGGCAGGTTAAGTGCTTTTGCCTCAGGCACTTTTCCAAACTGATGATTATAATATCCCGTAAGTGCTGAACCGAAGGCCATTCCTACCAGCAGGAAAGAGATGAGCGAATAGACCACTTTCATGAACATGATACGCATGGTGGAGTAGCCTACTTTAAAGTTTTCAAGTATAGCAGCCGGTATGATAAGTACCAATGCGATCCAGCTCCAGTTCTTACTGAACCATGCATTGTTTAGCGTAAGATTGAGGCCCAATACAAGGATAATAGACATAAGTCCCCAGGGAAAGATGAGAAACGTGGATGGTTTGTTCGGAGTGGTTGCCATAAGCTGTTTGTTTAATGTGGTGGGGAAGATAGAATTTTTTTTTGAGAGGTTACCACTGCGGGATGAAATACAGGCAATCTGCCCAGTCATTAGCTCCTCTCGTATAGTATTCAGAGAGGTAAATATTAAATGGATAACAGAAAGCCTGCCTTACTCAAAGTTAATTTGAGGCGCTTAGGCCAGGTTTTGGGTAAGTTATTAATAGTTTCAATTTGTTGACAATCTGGTATTTGCCATATTACAAAGAAGCCACACTTTCCGTAGTTACCAGTTTCAATGTATTCAACCCTATATGGGGCCAATTAATAGGCAGTGAAGCATCCAGATTGCTCGGGAAGATCAGGTTGATATTCTGTGCATATTGGAGGCGGAGTTCGCCGGTACCTTGTATTTTCGACAACCAATAATCAACTGTCATTTGTGTAGTATTGATCCTGGTGCCATCAAAGCCGCCCCGCACAAAGGGAATGCTCAGTAAACCACCAGAGCCATTCAGCGTTGATAAAGAAATATGAGTGGTACTGGTAAAATTGACCCCTTTATTTGCATTGATAAGTGTAAGGTTGGGGTTTGTAGGAATAAAGTCCGGGTAAAAAGGATAGCCGCTTGGTGTATGCGTGGGAGACTGATAGGTGGCGATGGCATATTCTACCGGCATTTGACGGGTAGGATCGACGGGTGTGGGACTGGAATTGTTTCCATTAGGATCGATATTTGGAGCAGCAAGCGTTTCGGTATTTCCCAGGCATAACATAGTGTTTCCATGAGGAATGGTGCCCATCCGGGCCAATTGAAAGTTCTCGCTGCCATAATCAGTGAGGTTGGTGATATTCAGCAACATGCCCCGCTCAGCATGGATAGGGGTGTCTTTCGCAAACCCCCGTTCTTCAAAAAATTTTGTAATGGCATCGTAGTTAGGATTGGAAGGGGCAACTCCGGCGCTGATGATAGTTTGATTGTATAACATTGCACCGATCTGCTGTACTTGTTGTTCGGCTTTTTGACCAAAAGCAGGCGTGCCTAACGGGAATTGTCCCCGGTTCAACACCACACTGATGGGCTGAAAAGTAATAGTTTCGATGTAAGGAATCGTTTCTAAGATGAATCCATGTCCGCTATTAAAAAAAATCGGGTCCCCGTCAGTTTTTAACGGACCCGGTACGGCAATCAGGTTCCATCCTTGTTTTGGGTCATTGGTCCAGGTACCGGCAAAATCATAGAGCGGTCCCAGTAAAGCTTCTGCATTTTCATCTTGCAACGATAATGATTGAAATGGAGGAAGAGAATCAACTGAACTCATAAGTTGTAGGTTAATGGTGAAGCGTAAAGTGGTTAGTATCCTAAGGTAATAAAATTTTAAGTAAAGCCTGTTCATTCAGGCGTCAACATCAGTTATTTTTTAGGAAGAAATGAAAAATTAGGTGTTTCCTTTTAGCTGATTATCGTAGTGAATTGGATTTTGCATTGGTGGCTTTCCCTTTTTTTAAGGACAAAAAAAGTGAGGAAAATATCCTCACTTGCATGTTCAATATCTATAAATAAATTTAATGACTTACTGGTATAATTTTGATTTCAAATATGGACGTATGGTAGCTGGTATGCTGCCGAATAGATTCAGGAAGTAGTCACCAGATGCGTTTACATCTGTTTCCAGATTAGTTACAGTGGTCAGGTAGTTGCGCCAGGCATTCCTGCCGGGGCCACTGGTGGAGTACAGTGTATTATCGTTGGGCATATTTACCGCCAGGATGGTAACGCTGGTGTCTATTCGGGAGAGATCATTATTTCCTTTAGGCATCAGCAATACTACTTTCCAAACCTTACGGGGTACCGTTACCCGGCCGCCATCTAGAGTATTCACTACGTTACCTGCGGTGAGGTAGCCACCGGCGCCAAAATTTCCGGATACTATATATGCTTCTTTATTGCCTCCTACAAGGCTGCGGATATGCGATTCCAATTCATCCCACGGGCCCTGGTTCAGGTTGGGTGCCTGGGGCATCATATTTGTCATTAAAAAAGTAGATGAATTGGCTACCACCGTGGAGGTGCGGTCTGCTGAAGGGCAAAGATGCCCTCGGTCGAAACCTGTGCTGGTATAAGAAGCGGGCTGCACTTTATAATATGCAGAGGGCAGATCATTATCAGGACGGAAATCATCCTGGCGTGGGGCGCTGCCCAGGTCTTCGCTTTGCAGGTGCCAGGCTACCCAGTTAGAAATACCCCGTGGTTCATTATACCCGATTTTATAATAAGTGCTGTTTTTTAAATAGTTAAGTGAATAGTTGGAATTAGTAACAGCGCCGGAAGGATTTCCTAACAAAATCGGGTCGTTATCAGCTGGTCCAGCGGGTGGAGTGACCGGCGGTGGTGCCGTGTCATCAGATTTTTTACTACATGAGGTTATGGCAAACAGGCATAGCAGCAATAGCTGCGATAATTTTGGAAGTGTCATGGAAGCAAGGTAGGAATTTTTCCTGCTCTAAGCTCCTTCCCGTTTTCACTATTCTGTGAATTTTCCGGCTATTCGATATACTGTACTGACTCTAATTTCTGAGGAATGTTGTAATTCATTCAGCCGGGATTAGAATATTATGTAGCCTCGCCT
The DNA here is from genome assembly GCA_943372905.1 of Bacteroides fragilis. Taxonomy (GTDB): domain Bacteria; phylum Bacteroidota; class Bacteroidia; order Chitinophagales; family Chitinophagaceae; genus JJ008. The sequence continues at coordinate 5,944 of CALSAT010000182.1, forward strand.
AGAATCGAACTAGGATCTGGAGCTTCGGAAACTCTTATACTATCCATTGTACTACGAGGCCGGATGCAGTTGTTTGTCAGCGACTTAACTCTCGATCAACCCTGCAAGGACGGCAAATTTAAGTCAAAAGCTTCTTACTTGAAATAAAAAGCTGCTTTCACTGGCTTTTATATTATTGAAATTCAGATAACTTGAAGCCATTCTTCCAGGAAGAGTTTGAAACCGGAACAATTCCGGAAGGCTATTTTATTAAGCCAGATGCATTGGTGGCAAACACCCTCACGGCAATAGCCAGCAAGATCACACCAAAAAATTTTCTGACTGCCAGTAAACCGGCTTTGCCAAGTGCTTTTTCTATAAGATTTAATGAGCGAAGCACTATATATATCACGATCAGATTTATAAGGATGGCCAGCAGAATCATATATTCATTTTGCTCTTTTCTTTCAAACGTGGCTTTCAGAGACATAATGGTTGTCAATGTTCCGCTACCGGCGATAAGGGGGAATGCAATAGGAACTATGGTGCCGGATGGAGCTCCTTTTTCCGTTTTGAAAAATTCAATACCCAACACCATTTCCAGTCCCAGGATAAAAATGACAATGGAACCAGCTACGGCAAATGATTTTATATCCACTCCCAGCAGGGTCAAAAAGGGTTTGCCAATAAAAAAGAACAATATCATTAGCCCACCTGAAATGAGGGTTACTTTCCATGCATTGATGCCACCCATTTTTTCTTTCAGCGAAATAAGCATCGGCACAGAACCAATCACATCAATTACCGCAAATAGAGTGAAAGTTAATGTCAGGAATTCCTGGAAGTTAAATTGGGAGAATAGCATAGCTGCTGGTTTGTACAAATGTACTTATCTGAAAACATATTTCTCCTTAAATAAGTGCAGTTCAACAGTAAGGTGTTGCAAGCAATTGCGGCAAAGACAATCAGCATAACGCTGTTCAATAAAAGCTCTTTGTTCAGCAGTTAGGGCAATGCCATAACATTGACATTGCCCTATATTTCCCGGTTTACACTCAAATTCAGCCTGACACCGGGGACATCTTTTTATCTCATGTTTACACATCTCCACTACGTTTATAACTGTACACTTATGCCGCCGGTGAGCAGGGAAGGAATGGCATTATATCCCCGAATATCATAAAACCTGGTGCTGGTAATATTTTGCATGTCAAAAAAGATCTTTACTGTGCTTTTCCATTTGTATTCAGCATATGCATTCAGTATGAAATAATTATTCAACAGTACATCATCTGCCATGAATCCTCCCACATCCCGGCGGTTGCTGACCGCTTTACCACTGATATTTACAGACAGCCCTTTGGTAAACTGATAGCCGACATTGATATTGACGGAATGCTTTGGACGGCGAAGGAGATATTCATATGTGGTATCAACAAATGTTTTACGGCTTTGCACTACCTCCTGTCCGGTGATGAGTGTGTAATTCAGCAGGAGATTCAACCGCTTAACAGGCGTAACGACCGCTTCCAGTTCAAAGCCATCTACTGACTGCTTTATAAAGTTGTAATAGTTAAAGTTTATATAGTCGTAATCTATTCCGTCCCTGATATTCCGGTGAAAGTATACTGCACGGCTTTTTATCTTTTCATGCAAGTGCT
>CALSAT010000183.1:0-7576 GCA_943372905.1 Bacteroides fragilis
ATATCGCTAACAAAAAATCTATAATGGACAAAAGTTTTCCACTAAGCGGATGGGGTTCTGTAGCTGTGCATGGCGGACACCGACAAGACCCTTTGTATGCACACCAGGTACCGATCTATGCCAGCAGCACTTATGTGTTTGATGATGCAGAACAGGGTATGCGGCGCTTCAGCGGAAAAGAAGAAGGCTATATCTACAGCCGCTGGGGCAATCCTACTATGACAGAAGCTGAAGAAAAGATAGCGGCCCTGGAAACTTTTGGACTGGGACTGGAAGTAAAAGGCATCCTTCATGCTTCTGGCATGGCGGCTATTTCCACACTGATGCTGGCCACACTGAAACCTGGTGATAAGATCATTACACATTATTCTCTTTATGGCGGCACGAATGAACTGGTGAATAAAGTATTGCCCGCATTCAACATCAGCGCAGTTATTGACGACCTGAGAGACCTGAACAAAGCCGAAAGCCTGCTGAAAGCAGACCCTTCGATAAAGATGTTGTACCTGGAAACACCGGCCAACCCCACCATACAATGTGTGGATATTGAGGAACTGAGCAAACTGGCTAAACAATACCACTGCATAGTAGCCTGTGATAATACATTTGCCACGCCTTACCTGCAACAACCTTTCCGATACGAGGTAGATTTTGTGATTCATTCAACCACCAAATTCCTCAATGGGCATGGTACCGCCATTGGCGGCATTCTCTTAGGAAAAGATCTGGAGTTCATGAACACCCATTGTACCAAGGTACACCGGCTGCTGGGTGGCAATTCCAATCCTTTTGATGCTTTTTTACTGATACAAGGTATGAAGACGCTGGAAGTGAGAATGGAACGCCACTGTCATAATGCCATGGAGGTGGCCAATTATCTCGATACACATGCAGCCGTAGCGAAAGTAAATTATACGGGACTGACGGACCATACTGATTTTTATACAGCGGCCAAACAAATGCGGCATCCCGGCGCCATGCTGAGTTTTGAACTGAACGGTGGCTTACAGGCAGGTATAGATTTCATGAATAAGCTAAAGATGTGCATTCGAACAGTATCACTCGGTACCTGCGATACATTGCTCTCCCACCCTGCTTCGATGACGCACTATAGTGTGCCTAAAGAGGAGAAAGAAAAATACGGCATCACCGATGGACTGATACGGATGAATGTGGGAATTGAAAACCTGGCAGATATTATTAATGACTTAAACCAGGCATTAAGCTCATCGTAAACAACTGGCACACGGATGATACGGGTTCTGTATTTCAAATAACTTCACAGCAAATTCAAAATTATTATAACAAAAGTTATTACTAATGAGCATTACTACCCGCAGGGCGGTTAAAGAAGACTGCCCCCGTTTATTAGAACTTATCAAGGAACTGGCCCTGTATGAAAAAGCGCCGCAGGAGGTAACTGTTACACCGGAACATTTTGCAGATAGTGGTTTTGGTGAGCAACCGGTGTGGTGGAGTTTTGTGGCGGAAGAAGACGGGCTCATTCTTGGTTTTGCCCTGTACTATATCCGCTATTCCACCTGGAAAGGACAGGCCATGTACCTGGAAGATATATTGGTAACAGAAACTGCCCGTGGCAAAGGCATAGGCAAACTATTGATGGATCAGTTGATAGAGGAAGCGAAAGAAAAAAAACTACCCCGCATTGTATGGCAGGTACTGGAGTGGAATGAACCTGCGATTAATTTTTATAAAAAGTACAATGCCAATTTTGATGCGGAATGGGTGAATTGTTCCATTTATGTTTAACGCTTAAACCAATTCTGCTGATGCGCCATACTGATCACTTCTGCCTTTGATTGTACATGCAATTTCTCGTAGATATTGGCGATATGCTTACGTACTGTCAGTACACTGATATCCAGCCCGGCAGCAATTCGTTTAGCATCCCAGCCACTAACTGTATATTTTAATATCTCTTCTTCCCGGGTAGTGATCATTTCCGGCAAGCACTGTTTCACTTCCACTGTTGTATCAAAAGAGGCTTTGCTCATCAATTGTAATGCCTTTCTTGCAATGGCCGGGCTCATCGGGGCGCCGCCAAATTCAAGTACGTTCATGACAGCTTCCTGCAGCACGCCAGCCGGTTCATGCTTTAACAGGTAACCAGAAGCACCCGCTTTGATCGCTTCAAATATCTTTTCATCATCATCAAATACCGTAAGCACCACAAAGTGTACCTGCGGGTAAATAGACTTTGCCAATCGTATTGTCTCAATACCATTCATCCGGGGCATTTCCAGATCCATGAAGATCACCTGCGGCAGTTTAGCATTTGGTGTGCCTTTTAGTTGCTCCAGGCATTCATGCCCGTTACCGGCTACAAAGGCCACCTGCATATTACCAAGCACATTTATCTTTTGTAAAAATGTATTCCGGTTGATGGTGTTATCTTCTGTTAGCGCAACAATAAAGTTCATAGTAATAAAATTAGGCAGTTGTCTGCTGTATACAATAATCAATTTATAGTAGGCGACACTTCCATCACAGTACCCTTCCGTTCAGCTTTGCGCCAACTGATCGCCCATCCTGCTTCCCTGCTCCTGTCTCTCATATGCTGCAATCCGTTACCAGCAGTCTTGCCTGCTGTATCAATAGCCATACCCTCTCCATCATCCTCTATCACTACTTTCCAGGTATCTCCTGCATCAAACCGTATGGTAATATTGTTTCCATTACTGTGTTTTAATGCATTGTTGATGCCTTCCTGCAAAATACGGTAGAGATGAAATGCCTGTGCTGAAGACAAAAGGTGATCAGTTGAAATATCTTCTTCGACCTCGATCTGCATATCCGGGTAACTGTTGCGGATTCGGCTGATAAATATTTTGATCCTGTCGCTGATAGCAGTAAGCCTGAGTGAATCCTTTTTCAATACCCAGATGGTATCACTAAGCTGGGAAATGATAGCATTAGAATTGTGACTGAGTTCACGAAAAGCAATTTTTGTATTGCTATCTGCTTCCGGGAGGTGAATATAGCTGAGGTTAGAAGCCATGGATGCGGCATAAGCGCCAAGGTTATCGTGCAGATCCGAAGCTATCCGCACCCGTTCTTTCTCTTCCGCTTTCTTTACTGCCTCAATTGCCTGCTTTTTTTCTTCTTCCATCATCTTCTGCACTTGCTGCCGCTGCCTTTTCCGGTAATTAATAAATAAAGCGATACCTGATACCAGTAGTATAGCTGAGAGAATGATATACCCGTATAATAAAAAATTCTTTCGTTGCAGTCCGTACTTCTGTTGCAGGATCGTATTCTCCTTCTTTTGCACTTCGTACCTGGTCTGTAGTTCAGCGATGGCCTCTGCTGAATTGGCGGCATAAAAAGAATCCTTTGTTATTAGCAATTGCTCCAGTGTTAGTTGATATTCAGGCATCATCCCTGCTTTTTTATAGTACCCGGAAAGTACCTGCAGGTACTCAAGCCGTATCTTGGGATCATTGGCATATACACCTTCCGCAGTACCGATAGTAAGATCTCCCTGCGCAAGGTTTTTCCGGCATAGCTCGATTGCTTTCTTTATCTGTCCTGAATTCGCATAAAACTCCGCCAGTTGAAGGTTATCATCTACCAACTGATTAGCTGGTGATGTACTTTTTCTTACCGCTATCATTTCCAGCAATGCCTTCTCCGCCTCTCCATGCTTTGCTACAGCAGCGTATGCAGTAGCCTGCAGGCGTAGTGCCGTAGCAACATAGTTAAGGTTCTGTAATTCCCTGCTCAGTAATAATCCTTTATTGATAAAAAACAATGCAGAATCTGTTTTGTCTAACGAAACGTAGGCATATCCTTTATTCAACAAAGCAGGTGCAAGTACCTGTAGATATTTTCTATTATTCCCAGCTGCCGCAATGGCTTTATTTATCCACTGAAAGGCTTCCCGGTATTGCTGACGGGCAATGGCAATAGAACCAATCGAATTACTGGCAAGTCCAATGTTTAATGTGTCTTGATATTTTTCAGCCTCCGGTAATATTTTATACAATACAGCCAAAGCTTCCTCATATCTGGATTTTGATCCATGATAAATGGCTTTGGCCCTGGATAGTTTAAAATAAATATCTCTTGTATTGTCATCCGTTAGCTTGTTACTACCTAATTCCGGTTCTATAAAAAAAAGAGCACTATCGCTCCATCCCCAGCGAAAGTACCAATTCGCATAGGCCAGCGTAGCGAGGCTTTTGTAGCGGGCGTTGTTGCTTTTATCTGCCAGATCTTTTACCTGCGGGCCATAGATATCTAGACTGTCGCGGTTAACACTTTGAAATTCTTCGAAAAGGGAAAGATAAGCGGCGAGTTTTTCTTCATTGGTGCGGGCAGTATATACCCGGTAACGAAGACTGTCAATCAGTGGTGTTTGCCCATTGACAACAACAGTCATGCATATAAGTATTAATAATATAATGAGGCGGCGGAAGTTCATGCTTATGATTGCAGGCACTAAAATATTCCAATTGCCGGGAGAATGAGCAGGCATACTACAAATTATGTATTCGCCATGCGGGGCAGATAATGAATTTTTACATCGTTGTCCGCTACCCCTCTTTACCCGTTTCTGAGTGCAGTTTTTAACCTTTTAATTCTTTTAGCATGAAAAAAAATCTATGTATGATGGTGGTGGCGCTGCTTCTGACAGCATGCAGCTATGCGCAAGGCGTTTCACGGCTATTTGGATTGGTTGCCGGTAGTCCGCAACCTAATCAGCAATCCAATGGCTTTTTATTCAGTACAGACAGCTCCGGCCAGAACTTTCAGCTTAAATATGATTTCCCGGTAACCACTTTCGGTGCGAACCCGCAAAACCTGGAAATGATCCCGTATAACGGAAAATTGTATGGCACTACGGCAACCGGCGGTATATATAATTACGGGACCATTTTCGAGTACGATCCCGTAACAAATATTTACACCAAGAAGTTTGATTTTGGCCCTAATCTATCTATTACCGGTGGCGGTCCCAAAGGCTCTTTGTTGTTGTATAATAATAAGTTTTATGGCCTGGCAGCAGACTATGCTGTTTCAGGTGTTGGTTGCATTTATGAGTGGGACCCGGCAACTAATATCTACACTAAAAAATATGACATGACCAGTGCGGGTGGTGCAAATCCACAGAACTCCCTTAGGCTGATGAATAACAAAATGTATGGTACTACTGCGGGCGGTGGCGCCAGTGGCCTGGGTGCCGTCTTTGAATGGGATCCGGCAACAAATGTTTATACAAAGCTTCTGGACCTGACGGGTGTGGGCGCAGGCACCAATGGATGGAGTTTTTATAATAATGTTACCCCTTACAACAATAAGCTATATGCTACAACAGTACGTGGCGGCACAAATGATTATGGCACTTTGCTGATGATAGACCCCTCACTTCCCCTTGGCTCAAACACCACTATCGTTAAACAGCTTGATGCTATCAGCGGCGGAAATGGCAATAACAATGAAATGATCGTTTATAACAGTAAACTATACGGGTGCTTATATACCGGCGGCACAAGCGGACAGGGAACATTATTTGAGCTGGATCCCGCTGGCAATGTATTTACCAAACTGGTTAATTTTAACTATACCCCTTTTGGAGCAAATCCGCAGGGCAAACTGGTGGCAATTGGTACAACGTTTTTGGGTATGTGCAGTGTTGGCGGTACAAGTGGTACCGGAACAATTTATGAATGGGACCCGGTCAATCCGACCACGGTTGTAAAGAAGTATAATTTCCCGTCCAACAACTATGATAACAGTATTAACCCGGGCAGTACACTGGCTTTGTTCAATGCTAAATTTTATGCAGTAACCTATAACTCGGGCTTTGTAAACCAGGGTAATTTGTTTGAGTATGATTATGCCACCAATGTGGTGACTAAAAAGAAAACATTCAACGCTGCTGAAAATGGACGTATCCCTTATGGTAAGCCTGTTTTGTTGAACGGAAAATTGTACGGCATCTGTTACCAGGGACCGCAGGAAATCTTTGGAACCCCTTACGGCTGTCTCTGGCAGTTTGACCCTTCCACTTCCGTCTATTCCAGGAAGATACTGTTTGAATATCCCGGCACCACTAAAGGCAGGGCCCCTGTATCAGCGCCAATTGTTCACAATGGCAAATTGTATGGGACCACCACTACCGGGGGAACAAGTGATATTGGCGTTTTGTATGAGTATGATCCGTCAACAGAGGTGTACACAAAAAAAGACATGCAGCCAATTGCCGGCTCGTATCCTGTTGGTGAACCGGCGGTTTACAATAACAAACTGTACGGGATGACGAATGCGAATGGAATAGGCAATAACGGTATCGTATATTCATATGATCCTGCTACAGGTGTGCTGAGTAAAATGTATGATGTGCAGACTGGCGGCAGCCTGGCACCCAATGGCGCTTTCACCTTGTACAATAATAAATTATATGGCGCTACCTCCGGCGGAGGTGCAAATAATGCGGGAGGTGTTTTTGTGTACGACCCGGTTACGAATACGGCCAGCACGCCGGCCGCTTTTTCAGGAGCTGGCGGTGTGAACATATCAAATGCACCAACATTGTATAATAATAAATTGTATATGCTGGCTACCAGTGGTGGCGCTAATGGCAGGGGTAGTATCTTACAATTTGATCCGGCTACCAATGTACTCACCACCATCTATAGTTTTACTACTACAGCCGGTGGCAATGGTTACGATCCTCCGGGCGGGTTAACTGTAAATGGAAGCTACTTATATGCCGTGCTCCGGGAAGCAAGCAATATTAAAGTCATTCAACTGGACCCGGTTACCAATACCGTTACCACCCGTTCAACTTACACTCCCGCCAGCAGCTTTAACATGCCCGGCACTCATAATGGGCTTACCGTAGTACCTGCTTTTATCGCAAATGGTATTACCAACAGTTGTGAGAATTATCCAACAGTGGTCATTGATGGATCAAATAACAACAAATGGGTGCCCATATTAAATACTGCAGGTGATGTAGTGGCAGAAATAAAAGCAAATGGCAATTCCCTGGGAAATGTAACCGCCTCCACTTACATCAATAACGGAATAGTGCGGGAAGATCAGGCCAGGCGGTTATATATGGACAGGAATATCACCATTACTACACAAAATCCTGTAAGCAGTGGTACTGTGGATATACGTTTATATATAAAAACATCAGAGTTGGAAGCCCTGAAGAATGCTGCTAACTCCCTTGGCCAGCCGTCTGGCATCAGTACGATCAGCGATATAGCTATTTTTAAAAATGAGCAATCCTGCAACGGCACATTGACTTCTAACGCCAACAAGCTGACCACTGGTTACGAACTCTATGAATACGGATATATACTAACTGCCAGCGTAAGTTCTTTTTCTACTTTCTATTTTGCAAAGAATACCTTCACCATACTGCCGGTACGGCTGTTATCATTCGCCGGCACCAAATGTGGGAGTGACGTATGCCTGATGTGGACCGTGGAGAACGAGCAGGATTTCGCTCACTATGTAATAGAAAGAAGCACAAACGGAATCAATTTCAATTCAATAAATACCGTTACTGCACGTAATAGGGGTGGAAGGGATAGTTATA
>CALSAT010000184.1:0-7518 GCA_943372905.1 Bacteroides fragilis
AGTGCCGCCACCAGCAGAAAAGATAGCGACTGCCGGCTTAGCAACAATACCATCTGCCATGCTCACTACTTTATACTTCTTTCCCCGAAAATCCACTTCCTTACCTACTGATCTTTCCGAAGCTACGGGCACCAGTTCTGTAACGGGAAAATTTCTTTCTGCTAACACCTGTAACATTTTGGTGCCCACTAATCCGGTGGCACCGACTACTGCGACTTTCATTTTAGTTTCTATTTTAATTTTATTTTTTGTCAGATAAATAAAAAACCCTCCGGTTAAGGAGGGCCTGCTAAACTTTTATGTTGTTACATACATAACGCTGCAAACCCTCCCTCAGGAATGTTTCTTTGTGCGTTTTGTATGTTTCAAATTTATCATGATCTTGTTATGTAACAAAAATAGGCTGTCAAATCCTTCCTCCCAAATATTCCCGGATAATTTTTACACGCAACTATTTTTATTACAAGTGTTTGTTTTAAATTGTCGCCATGAAAACTATCCTGCCCTTATTACTGTTGGCATTAGTATGCCCCTCCCTTATCATTGCACAAAACCGTTACGATGTAGTCATCGATGAAATAATGGCCGACCCTTCCCCCACCATTGGACTACCGGGTAATGAATGGCTGGAACTAAAAAATACCACCACTGCGCCTGTCAATTTACAGAACTGGCGGATCGGCGATGCCACCGGCCAAAGTGGTCCAATGCCAAATTTTATATTACAACCAGATAGCTTTGTCATTATTTGCACGGGAAGCGCTGTTACCACCATGTCTGCATTTGGCACCACTATCTCAGTTACCAGTTTTCCTTCTTTGGATAATGACGGTGATCAAATATTTCTAAAAGCAGCAAATGGAAAAATAATTCATGCCCTAAGCTACACAACGGCCTGGTACCAGAACGAAGTAAAAAAAGAAGGCGGCTGGACATTGGAAATGATCGATACTAAAAGCCCCTGTGCCGGCAGCAGCAACTGGAAAGCCAGCACCAGCCCCGGTGGTGGTACCCCGGGAAAGAAAAATTCTATTGATGCAATTAATACAGACGAGACATCGCCACAATTAAAAAGGGCCTATACAACGGATAATACCACCATTATATTGGTGTATGATGAACCCCTGGACAGTATTGCCGGAGCCACCCTTTCCAATTACTCAATCGATGGCGGGTTAGCACTCATTAGTGCTATCACCATTGCACCTCTTTTTAATTTGGTTCAGTTAAAAACCTCGGCTCCATTGACTGCCAACACTGTTTACAACATGACCGCTGCTAATATAACAGACTGCAAAGGCAATACAATAGGAACAGCTGATAAAGCCAGGGTGGGCTTACCGGCAGATCCTCAACCGGGAGAATGGATCATCAACGAGATCTTATTCAACCCGAGATCGAATGCCTATGATTATGTGGAGTTTTATAACAACAGTAATAAAATATTTGATGCGTCGAAATTATATATCGCTAACCGCAATAGCAGTGGAGTGGTCAGTTCCATCAAACCAATGAGTGCAGCTCCTTTCTATATTTTTCCCGGTGATCATATAGTGGAAACGGAGGATGTAACCAGTCTTGGTTTACAATACCTGGTAAAAAATCCAGACAATATCTTAACCGTTTCCTCTCCTCCCTCTTTTCCGGATGATGAGGGGACCGTGGTGGCGCTGAATTTTCAGGGCACCGTAGTGGATGAAGTGCAGTATAAAGACGACTGGCATTTCAAACTGATAGATAATGTTGAAGGGGTTTCTTTAGAAAGAATTGATCCGAATGGTTCATCACAGGAAAAAATGAACTGGCACAGTGCTGCCTCCACAGCAGGATATGGAACGCCGGGTTATAAAAATTCGCAGTATAAACTGGTAAATGCCATTGACGCTATGATCAATGTATCACCCAAAATATTCTCTCCTGATAATGACGGAAGAGATGATGTGGCCACTATACAATATGAAGTATCCGAACCGGGCTTCCTTGCAACTATCACGATATTCGATGCGGCGGGCAGACCCGTTCGCTACATGGTGCGCAACGGCACCCTCGGCCTGAAAGGCTACTGGAACTGGGACGGACTGGATGATAAAGGGAATAAGCTGCCTGTTGGTACTTATATTATCTTCACCGAAATTTTTAACCTGCAGGGGAAAAAACAGCATTTTAAAACCACTATTACACTTGCCAGGAAATTATAATCAAATTTTTCCATCATGAACCAACACAATCAACAATTTATTAAAGCGGCTGTCATATCCACCATTGTGGCAGGCCTGCTGGGAGGATTAACAGCACTGGCTGGAGGCACAGAACTCTTTACAGCTAAGCTATTTGCCGTTTGTCTTGCACTGATCATATATGGCATCACAGCCACTATTTGCCTGGTTACATCCGGCAAGCAGGATAAACAGGGGTTGGCAAATGCGGGAATGATAGTATCCGCAGCGGGATTTTTTCTTGCCTTTATCACCACAATGGCCGAAATATCTGATGAAGGCTTTCTGAAGCTTGCAGTTGGCCTGCTCATCGCTTCTATTGCGCTGGCACATATTTGCCTGCTGCATAGCATTACGTTGAGAAATAAATATGCCTATTACGCCCGTACTACGGCCACCATTGCCATTACGCTTTTCTCGCTGCTTCTCATCGTCAGGATATTTGAACCTGTTATGAGTATGTATTCCGCTCTGTATAATCAGTCATCGCTCCGCATGATACTGGCTGTACTGATAATCGACCTGGCTGCCACTTCTCTGGTACCGCTATGCAACCGGCTGGAAACACCCGCCCCTGTTCAGGAATTGGTCACCACAACTCCGGATCCGGAAGTACCAACCTCTGTTGAAGAACAACCACCCTTACAATAACAAAGAAAAAGCTTCCGGCATTAACCGGAAGCTTTTTACATCAACCCTTACAGATACAATCCTTAATCTAATTCGATCTCAAAACTTACCAGGTCTTTAAACACCTTTATGCGGTTATTGATATCGCTGTTGTTTATTTCTTTTAATCGGGTAGCACCAAATTTCTCCACGCAGAAACTGGCCATGGCAGAACCTACAATAATTCCCCGCTTCATATTTTCAAATGAGATGTCGCCGGTTTTTGCCAGGTGACCAATAAAACCACCGGCAAATGTGTCGCCGGCACCCGTTGGATCAAACACATCTTCCAATGGTAGCGCAGGAGCAAAGAACACACTGTCATTATCAAATAACAAAGCGCCGTGTTCTCCTTTTTTAATGATCAGGTATTTTGGGCCCATGGCCAGAATGCTCTTTGCTGCTTTCACCAAAGAGAACATACCAGTAAGCTGTCTTGCTTCCGCATCATTGATGATCAGCATATCAACCTCTTTCAGTACGATATTCAGGTCGTCCATGGCTATATCCATCCAGAAGTTCATGGTGTCCATTGCGATCAGCTTGGGCCTTTCTTTCATCTGTTTGATCACACTCAGCTGTGTTTGCGGATGCAGATTGCCCAGCATCAAAAACTCGGCCCCCTGATAGCTGTCCGGAACCACCGGCTTAAAATCAGCTAATACATTCAGATCCGTAATAAGGGTGTCGCGGCTGTTCATATCTTCATGATAGCGGCCGCTCCAGAAAAAAGATTTTTTATCTTTTACGATCTCTACACCATCCAGCTGCACCCCGCGTCTTTTCAACTCGTCCATTTCTTCTTTCGGGAAATCATCGCCGATAATAGATATCTGCTGTACAGGTTTTACAAAATTGCTGGCTGCATAGGCCACATACAAGGCCGACCCCCCGGTTATCTTATCTGCTTTTCCAAAAGGGGTTTCAATCGCATCAAAGGCCATAGTGCCTACGGTGATAAGTGACATAATTTTAAAAGTTGATGTTAATGTAAAGTCGGGCCATCCGTCAGAAGTCAGAAGACTACAGACAATTAGTTCAGACTGCCAAAAAGGCGTGCAAACCTACATGAAATTTGCAAGCTGGTAAAAAGCAATCCCGCCAATGTTCCCTAACTTTGAAATAATCATCCGTCTTATGCCGAAACGTTTCATTTTTTTCACCATTTTTTCCTTTTTTACACTCTTGGGCCAGGCACAGTTTGATACCAGCTTTGCCAGATCAGGCATTCGCCTTTGCGCAGACAGCCTGATATATGGGTTCAAAACAAGAGATTGGGATCTTTTCACCCGCTACAGCAACCCCGGAATGATCGGAACTATGGGTGGTACAGCAGCATTCAAAGAATACATTTCAAAGACCTTTGCCCAGTTACCAGACTCTGCCTGGAAGAAATATCAACCCGGTACTATTTTGCAGGTGGTAAAAACTCAGGTTGAACTCCAGTCCGTTATTGAACTTCATTCCATCATTGAATGGCAGGGGCAGCGCATTACCGCCACTTCATACCTGGTAGGCCAGTCATGGGACGGTGGAAGATTCTGGACATTTTTTGATTCGCAAAGTGATGTAAACGCAGCAAGAACAATAAAGCCCGATTTAAGTCCTGAATTAATTATACCAGCTAAGAAAGAACAGGTAGAATACTTATCGCCTCCTCGTCCTGCCAAACAGTTACAGCAAACAGCTCCGGGAAAAACAAAGACAACAGGCAAAACAAAAGACCGCTGATATTTGTCATGTATGCTTTAAAGCAGTGTTCATTATCTTTGAGCATGGCAAAAATCCAACGAAAAAAAGCGTCCAAGAAAGGACTGATATTGCGTAAGGCCTCCGCTATGTTCCGGGAAAAAGGCTTTGCCGCTACCTCTATGCGTGACCTGGCCGAAGCTGTGGGCATTGAAGCAGCCAGTTTGTACAATCACATCCGTTCCAAAAATGAAATACTGGAAGCTATCTGTTTCGATGTGGCTAATATTTTCAACACCAACATTGAAACGATTGAATCGAGTAGTCAGAAATCAATCGTAAAGATTGATAACCTGCTGCGTTTTCATATCCGGCAAATGATAGAGAATTATGAAGAAGTATATGTAAGTGACCGGGAATGGAAACACCTGGACGAACCTTATCTTTCTAATTTTCAAACGCAACGCCGCAATTACCGGAAAAAATTCGCTTCCATTATTGAAGAAGGCATTGCTAAAAATGAGATCCGCAAGATAGATGCCCCAACGGCAGTGCTGATCATTCTTCATGCCGTAAGCGGAATAGAAAGCTGGCACCGCAGCAAAGCAAAGATCAACGCAGAAGAGTTAGAAAACAATATGGTAATGATCATGATAGATGGCTTACGAAAACAACCCTGATTTATGTCCATTCATTTTCACCGCCTGCCGGTAAAAGAAATAAAAAAAGAAACAGCAGATTGTGTATCAGTAGTATTTGAGGTACCTGCTGCTTTGAAAAAAGAGTTTCAATACAACCAGGGCCAGAGCCTGACCATGCGGGCCACGATTAACGGAGAAGAAGTACGGCGCACCTATTCCATCTGTTCATCACCACTGGAAAATAAATTAAGGGTGGCGATCAAAAAAGTGGAAGGTGGTTTATTTTCCCAATTTGCCAATGATACACTGAAACAGGGAGATGTACTCGATGTAATGCAGCCCATAGGCAAGTTCTATACTGATCTCAACCCTTCACAACAAAAAAGCTATATGGCTTTTGCGGCCGGCAGTGGCATTACTCCTGTGCTGTCATTGATCAAGACCACCCTTGCCAGTGAACCTCATAGTTCATTTACACTCGTATACGGAAATAAGAACCGTGGTTCTGTTATTTTCTTTGAGGAACTGGAAGGGTTGAAAAACCTGTACATGCAGCGGTTCACTCTTATTCATCTATTAAGCAGGGAAAAAACGGATACTCCGTTAAACTTTGGAAGAATAGATACTGCAAAACTGGATGAGCTTGGCAAACTTCTCGATTATACTGCCACTGATGAGTTCTTTATCTGCGGGCCTGAAGAAATGATCTTTTGTGTAAAAGACTATTTAGAGGTAAAAGGTATTGACAAAAAGAAGATTCATTTTGAACTATTCACCTCACCAGGCCAGGCCAGGTCAAAAATCAAAAACCAAAACCCAAAGACAGAAGATACTGGTGCCAAAAGTAACATTACTGTAACCCTGGATGGAAGGAGCTTTTCATTTGATCTGCCATTTGCAAGCGACCTCTCTGTACTTGATGCTGCATTAAAACAAGGTGCCGACCTTCCCTATGCCTGTAAAGGCGGTATGTGCTGCACTTGCAAAGCAAAACTGGTGGAAGGCGAGGTAATGATGGATGTGCACTGGGGCCTGGAAGAAGAAGAGGTGGAGAAAGGGTTCATTCTAACTTGCCAGAGCCATCCCAAAACAGAAAAGATCATTGTCGACTTCGATATAAAATAAACAGGAACAGTTGTGATCAGGCTGGTCCTGCATTTTGTATCTAAGTTTGCCGAATGATTCGTATGTAGTTAGGGTCTCGCTCCTAAATAGACCAGGGTAACATCAAATGTTGACCTATGGCCAGCTACACCCGTTTCATCCATAAAAAACTTTACCCGGATATTTTTCGTTGCAGGATCAATATCATTAAACCCGGTAGGATCGAGAACGGCTGAACGTCCACTGACGGCGAATGGCTGACCGTAATAGTTGGTAACGGCTGTTACCTTGTTCGTAGTAGAGTTAAACGTCAGTATCAATCCAAAATTACTGTAGAATGTCGCATTGGTGATACCACCGCCCGTATTTCCTATAATGATACCTGGAAAACCAAGATTGTTTGAAACGAGGCTATCGGTATTGGCGCCACTGGTTTGTAATGTGTATTCGTAGGTATTATTCATCCAGCCAAATGCCGGGTTGGAATGATCTGTCATGGTACCTTCCACACGGTACCGGCCATCCCATTGGTTGCGGGTTGAGGGAGGGGGTGTAGTATCATCGCTCTTCTTTTTGCAGGAAAATAAGGAACTGGTAGCGATGGCCACCACCAATAAATTTCTCAGGAGGAAGGTTTGTTTTAACATGCTGGCTTTTATTACATTTAAAAATAACTCACTAACAGGCAGTGTCAGCCTGGTGTATTTTCGCTGGCGGATAGTAAATGTTATTCAAATGAAATCAAATGTCAACCAGTCGCCTATAATCCATTTGGATTATACATAAGTGTTTACACTTACCAATAAAGTGAAAACTATTCCTTCTGTAGTATCTGTACTCTATGCTACCATTTGCCTGAATACACTTTTCTTGCGTCTACTTACCTTAAACTGTTCTCCATTGTACAAGGTAAGTTTAAAATCACCGGAAACTGAGGAAATAAACCCCCGGTTCACTAAATGGGTTCGGTGTATGCGGCAGAAAAAATCCTCAGGTAATGTGTCTTCAAACCATTGCAATACTTTGGCTACGGTAAGCGGGTATTCGTTAGCAAAATAGATTTTACAGTAATTACTGCTGGCTTCCACCCGGATGATATTTTTCGGCTGCACCAGTTTAACGCCTTTATTGGTAGGAATGCTCACTTATTTCATACACGATACATTAAAACAGACTGTAGGTTAAATGTACCTGCAGCC